>DASUAS010000033.1:0-6714 GCA_035763625.1 Acidimicrobiia bacterium | reverse complement strand
CCGAGGATCCGCGTGCGCATCGCGTAGTCACGCAGCGCGTCGACTTCCTTGATCTTGAGGAACGGACCGTCGATCACCTGCAGCCCGTTGGCGCGTCCGGCCATGAGGATCTTCGCGAACACGTAGTGGAAGTGGTCACCGGGATACTCCGGGATCTGCACCCCACCGGTGAGCACCGGCATCTCGGTCGACGCCGCGAAGTCGGCGGGACCGAACACGATCGTCTCCATCCGCGGCGATGCCGCGCAGATCTCCTCCACGTTGATCAGCCCCCGTGCGGTCTCGATCTGCGCCTCGATCCCGACGTGCGACCCGCGCCCGACCGTCTCCTCGATCTGCGTGAGCAGGAGATCCAGCGCGCGGACATCGCTCGCCGACTGCGTCTTCGGCAACATGACCTCGTCGAGGCGTTCACCGGCGTGCTCGACGACCTGGATCACGTCGCGGTAGGTCCACTTCGTGTCCCACGCGTTCACGCGCACGCAGACAACGGTCTCGCCCCAGTCGAGGTCGCGGATCGCGCGCACCACGTTGTCGCGCGCCGCCTCCTTCTCGAGCGGTGCCACCGAGTCCTCGAGATCGAGGAACACCATGTCGGCGCCCAACCCGGGCGCCTTGCCCAACATCTTCTCGCTCGAACCGGGGACGGCGAGGCACGTGCGGCGGGGCAGGTTCCGGGATCGTTCGGACATGCGGGTGAGGGTAGACAACGACCCGACGCGCCCGTGAACGGGCGGGCGTACCCTGACGCCATGGCCGACGTGTCCCTCACCGAGCTCTCCGACGGCGTGTTCGCGTGGCTGCTCCCGGGCGGTGAGACCGGCGTCGCCAACGCGGGGGTGGTCGTCGACGACGACGGCATCACCGTGATCGACACGCTCATGGTGCGCTCCCAGTGGCAGCCCTTCGCCGCCGCCGTCACCGACCTCGGGCTCCCGGTGCGGCGCACGATCCTCACCCACGCGCACATCGACCACGTCGGGGGCACCAAGGCGTTCCCGGCGTCGGCGATCTACGCCACGCCGGTCACGAGCGACGCGCTCGACCAACCCATGCCGATCGACGGCTACAAGCAGTTCATGCCCGCGTTCGACGAGGAGTTCGACGACCTCGCCGAGCTCGGCACCCGCCCGGTCACCCACCTGGTCGACGGCGCCGCGCAGCTCACGCCGCGCATCGAGGTGCTCCCCGCGTCGGGTCACACCGCAGGTGATCTGGTCGTGCTCGTCGCCGACTGCGACGTGTGCTTCGCGGGTGACCTCTGCTTCTTCGGCGTCACGCCGCTCGCGTTCCAGGGTGACCCGGCGACGTGGGCCGACATGCTCGACGTGGTGGTGGAGCTCGCCGACGTCATCGTTCCCGGGCACGGACCGATCGGCGGCGAAGCCGAGGTGCGCGACCTGCAGGGCTACCTGCGCGCCTGCGTGGCCGCGCGCGGCGACGTGGGCGCGATCGCACCCGGGCCGTGGGACTCCTGGATCGACCGAGAACGTGACGCGATCAACGTCGAGCGCGCCGCGCTGCTCGCGCAGGGCGACGACGCGCTGCCCCCGTCGATGCTGAAGGCCATCGGCCAGGAGATGCAGTGAAGCGTGTCGGCGCGCTCCCGATGACCGCGTCGAGACGGGACTCGGCGTAATCTCCCGGCGTGGCCAAGAACCCCGACCCGAACCTCGAGCTCGCGAGCACCAAGGGCGTGTCGCGGACGCTCGACGACTGGTCGACGATGTTCCACCTCTGCCTGGTGATCCTCCCGCCGCGCCCCGAGGCAGCCGTGTTCATCCCGGTGGCGGAGCGCATCTTCAAGCACTTCGGTGATGCCGACTGCCGCACCGCGTTCTGCGTCGTCGGCAACGAGTTCATCGCCAAGGGCGTGCTCGGCGAGGCGGAGAGCAGGTACCTCTCCTTCGTCGACGAGAACGGCGAGCTGGCCACGAGCCTCGGGCTCACCCACCTACCCGCCTTCGTGCACCTGCGCCAGAACACGACGCTGGTCTCGGCGGCCGAAGGCTGGGATCCCGCCGAGTGGCAACGGGTGGCCAACGAGCTGGCCAAGTCGATGGCGTGGTCGGCGCCCACGGTGGCAGGCCCGGGCGACCCTCCGCCCACTGCCGGCTGGCCGATGTGAGCCGAATTTCAACTGATCCTCAACATGAGGCTCAGGACGGCCTGATGCTGGCGTGGGCCACCGCCGTTCGGTAGGGTGCCCGGGATTCCGTACCGGGGTCCACCCCTGTACGGATGTCTTGTTGTTGGATAGCTGCGTGTTTGTTGTGCACAACGTCGTGTTCAGCAAGGACCGAAACGGCCCTGCCGGAGGAGTCCCCATATGAACCGCCGAGCTCTCAAGCTCGTCATCGTCGCCGTCTGCATCACCACCCTCGGTGTGATCGCAGCACCCGGAGTCTCCATCGCTGACCCGATCGGCGACAAGCAGGCGCAAGCGCAGCAGCTCGATGCGCAGATCAACGCCAACGCCGAGAAGTTGGCGACGCTGAACGAGCAGATCAACAGCACGCAGAACCAGCTCGACCGGGCCAACGCCGACATCCAGGCCGCCGACGCCGCGGTCGCTGCCGCGAAGCAGAAGACCAAGGAGCTCCAAGCCGAGGTCGCGCGTCGCGCCGCAGCGGTGTACACCCAGAGCGGGACCAACGGCGGGGTCGAGAACCTCGACGCGCAGAACGCGCAGGACCTCTCCAGCAAACAGAAGTACAGCTCGCTCGCGGCGCAGCGCGACAACGAGATCGTCAACCAGCTGGCGAAGGCGAAGGAGCAGGTGCTCGCCCGCAAGGCCGACGCCGAGCAGGCCCGCCAGACCGCCCAGGACACGCAGAACCAGCTGGCCGACCAGAAGCATCAGCTCGACTCCGGCCAGGCCGCGCTCGTGCAGCTCCAGTCACAGGTGAAGGGTGAGATCGCCACGCTCATCCAGCAGGCGGAGCAGGAGCGACAGGCGAAGGCCGACGCGGCCGCGGCGGCGGCGCAGGCGCAGTTCGCGGCGCAGCAGCAGAGCACCGGCGGTGGTGGCGGTGGCACCGTCGATGGAGGGAGCTCCTCCACCGGCGGTGGTGGCTCAGCCACTCCTCCGCCGGCCAGCGGTGACGTGTCGGCGGTGCTCGCGTATGCCTACGCCCAGCTCGGCAAGCCCTACTGCTACGCCGGTGTCGGCCCCGGCTGCTACGACTGCTCGGGCCTCACGATGATGGCGTGGGCCCAGGCCGGCGTCAGCATGTCGCACGGCTCCTACGACCAGCAGGCGTCGTTCCCCGCGGTCCCGATGGACCAGCTCCAGCCCGGCGACCTCGTCTTCTGGCCCGGCCACGTCGGCATCTACGTCGGCAACGACAGCGTCATCCATGCGCCGCACACCGGGACGGTCGTCCAGGTCACCCAGATCTGGGACGGCTCCATCGGCGCCGCTCGCCCGTAGTCCCTCCTCCCCGACCCCCGACCCCCGACCCCCACGAAGTTCAGCGGATCGGGCACCTCTGAAGTGCCCGAGTCACGCAGCCTCGGGGACCGGGAGGTTGAGGGTGGGGATCAGGGGATGACGAGCATGCCGAGCTCGGCCTCCAGTTGAGGTCGGGGCTTGGCCCCCAGCGACGCCCGCTCCAGCCGTCCGTTGCGGAACAGCCCGATGAGCGGGATGCTCTGCACGTCGTACTGCTGGGCGAGGGTGGGCTCCTCGTCGATGTTGACCTTGACCACCTTGTAGGAGCCTTCGCGCATCGCCGCGATCTGCTCGACCACCGGACCGACCTGCCGACACGGACCGCACCACGGCGCCCAGAAGTCGACGATGACGGGCACGTCGGCGCCGAGCACCTCGGTGGGGAAGTTGGCGGTGGTCACCGCCTTCACCAGACCCTCGGGCTCGGGCTCGGGCAGCGCCTCGGTGGGTCGCTCGCCGTCGTGCACCTGCGCCAGCCACCGTTGCGCCTGTTGCACGCTCTCGAGCGACACCTCGTGGCCCATCGGGAACTCGCCGAACACGACCGGCAGCCCGGCCTCGGTGAGGGCCTCGGCCAGCCCGCGGGTGCCCGCGGAGGGGATCATGGGGTCGTTGGTGCCGTGCTGGAGCAGCACGGGCACGTCATGGGCCGCCTCGAGGTCGACGCCGAGCAGTCCGGGCGGCACGAACGGGCTCATCGCCAGCACGCCGGCGGGACGAGGTCGCTCCGACGGTCCGAGCCCGAGCGCGAGCGCAAGCCCGGCACCCTGGGAGAAGCCCCCCACGACGGCCTGCGCGCGCTCGAAGCCGTGCTCGGCGCAGGCGGTGTCGAGCAGGTCGTCGACCGCGGAGAGCGCGGCGGCGAAGCCCTCGGCGATCTCCTCCGGATCGGCGGCGCCGAGGTCGAACCACGAGAACCCGGGCGGGGCCGCGACCGGGCCCCGCGGCAGCACCGTGGCGAAGCGGCCGTCGGGATCGAGGTAGCCGAGCAGGCCTCCGAGATCGCGCTCGTCGGCGCCGTACCCGTGCAGCAGCAGGAGGAGACGGTCGGCGTTGCTGCCGGAGACGACGTTGGTGACCAGATCCATCAGGGCTCGCCTTCTCGGGGTTCGGGAGTCAGAACATGTAGTTGAGCTCGCGGACCAGCGCGCCGCCCAGCTCGACGTCGCCCTCGATCGCCACCGCGCCGGTCACCACGGCCTCGTCGGGGTCGGTACGCCCGCACGCGAGGCGGGCGTAGACGTCGGAGGCGAGGGAGACGGCGACGGTGGGGATTTCGGGAGCGGCGTCGAGGGGGTGGGCGCGGCCGTCGGTCGTGGCCACCGTGGTGGTGGTGACGATCGGACCGGTGAGCGCGAGCACGACGGTGGAACCGTCGGGAGCCCCCACCTTCTTCCCGACCACGTACGGAAGCACGCCGAGCATCATCCCGGTCGCGAAGCGGGCCGAGGGGGAGTCGAGGTTGCCGGGGCGGTCGACGGCTCGGCGCATGTCCTGCTCGTGCACCCACGAGTCGAACACGCGGAACCCGAGGAGCTGCGCGACCGTGCCGGGTCCCATGGGGGTCCACGAGTCGGCGGCGAAGCCGTCGTCGTCGAGGTCGCGGAGCTGCGCGAGGCGATCGCCGGTCACGCCGACGAACTCCTCGAGCGCATCGGCGCCCGACCAGCTGCGGCGCGACTCGATCCAGCGCTCGTTCGAGCGGCCGATGTCGTTCTTCACGTGGGGGAGGTCGTCGGGCACGTCCTCGGACGGCAGCGGATCACCGAGGATGAACTTCTCCAGCGCGGTGATGTGCACGAGGTTGTCCTGCACCGTCCACCCCGGGCACTCCGTGGGCGTCTTCCATCCGGCTTCGTCGAGCGAACGTCCGAGCTCGGCCATCGAGCTCCAGACCTCGTCGAGCATGTCGATCCGTTCCGTGTTCTCCGCGCTCGTCATGACGTCATGTTGTCACTCGGTCCGGAGTCGCACCTTCTCCACCGCGTGGTCCGGGCCCTTGACGAGGATCACGTCGCTGGTCTCCCGAACCCGGAGGATGTGCTCCTCGAGGTTCACGAGGTTGATCGCGGTCCACACCTGACGGGCGAACGCGGCGGCCTCGTCGGGGCTGTCGGCGGCGAACATCCGGAAGAACGACGAGTCGTCGGTCGCGGCGTCCGAGACCAGGTGGCAGAACCGCTGCACGTACCAGGCTTCGATGTCGACGGTGGCGGCGTCGACGTAGACGGTGCAGTCGACATGGTCGTCGGGGAACGGCAGACCCTCGACGATCAGCACCGACGGCCGCGCCACGACCTGGCTGGCGCCCTCGACGATGTCGTAGGTCGCGTGCGAGTACACGGGCGCGTGGACCTCCGGCGCGCCGCTGCGCACCGCGACGAGAAAGCGCGCCAAGGCGTCGTGGTCGAAGCTCTCGGGGAACCCCTTGCGGTCCATGATCCCCCGCGCCACGAGCTCCCGGTTGGGGTAGAGGAAGCCGTCGGTGCAGACGACCGACACCGGCGTGCGCGTCGTCTCGATGCCGAACGCGGCGGCGAGCGCGGCGGCGGCGGCGCTCTTCCCCACCGCGACGCTGCCGGTGACGGCGACGACGAAGGGCTCGGCGCGGCCCGACCGCTCGGCGAGGAGCTCGGCGAGCGGACCGTAGATCTCGAGCACGTCGGCCACGCTGACCTCGTCGGACGGCTCGTGGAGCCCGGGCGCGTCGAGCGTGGTGGTGGCACGACGACGCGCCGACCACTGCGCCCGGTCGAAGTCCTGGTAGCGCGCCGTCACGACGGGCGGTTCCACTCCGGTGCCCCCGCCATCCGTCCACCCCGCTGCTGCACGACCACGGCGCCGAACGCTACGCGCCGCTGGAATCGGACACGCGCTGGTGGCCTCGCGGCGACACCCGTTAGGTTCGGGCGCCTGATCGCGAACGGGGGGACGATGGCGGCACGCGACAGCATCGGCGACGGGGGCACGGGCGACGGGGGAATCCTCGACGGCATCCGGATCGTCGACCTGTCGGACGGCATCGCGGGCCCGGTGGCGACGCTCGTGCTCGCGGAAGCGGGGGCCGACGTCGTGGCGGTCGAACCACCGAGCGGAGCCGCGAACCGCGCGGTCAGCGGCTTCCACACCTGGATGCGCAGCAAGCGCAGCGTCGTCCTCGATGTCGACGATCCCGCTGACCGCGCCGCGCTCGACCGGTTGCTCGCCGCCGCCGACGTGGTCGTGCACAACCACGGTCCGTCGCGCGCTCGCGAGCTCGG
>DASUAS010000032.1:0-5891 GCA_035763625.1 Acidimicrobiia bacterium | reverse complement strand
GAGCAGCGCGGCGTGCTCGGCGGGACGGCTGCGGGCCCAGAGATCCCAGTCGATCCCGATCACGGAGCGGTCGTTGAGCAGCACCTGGTTGAGGGGGACGTCGGGGATCTCGCCGCTGGCGAAGCCGACGACCACGTAGCGGCCGTCGAACCGCAGGGCCCGGAGCACCTGCGCGGCGCGGTCGCCGCCGACCGGGTCGACGGCGACGTCGGCACCGCCTCCCGTGCGCTCGCGGATGACCGCCTTGAGGTCGAGCGTGAGATCCGAGTAGTCGACGGTCGCCTCGGCCCCGGCGCGGCTCGCCAGCTCGAGCTTGGCGGGCGTCGACGCGCACGCCAGGACTCGTGCACCCATCGACGTCGCGAGGTCGGTGGCCGCGAGACCGACCCCACCCCCGGCACCGAGGACGGCAACCCACTCGCCGGGCGCCAGGGCCATGCGGCGCGTGAACGCGTACAGCATCGTCCCGTAGGACGCGACCAGCCCAGCCGCCTGCCCGGATGACAGGCTTCCCGGGACCGGTGCGAGCTCGTCCTCGCGCAGCACGGCGTGCGTCTGGAAGCTCGCGGCGAACGACGTGCTGAGCACGCGGTCGCCGACCGCGAACCGCGTCACGTCGTCGCCGATCGCGACGACGGTGCCGGCCAGCTCGCACCCGGGCACCCACGGGAGCGAGGGCAGCGCCTGGTAGGTGCCGTGGACGCAGAGCGTGTCGACGTACCCGATCCCGGCGGCCTCGATCGCGATCAGCGCCTGATCCGGCGCGGGGACCGGATCGGGGCACTCCTCGATCACGAGGTTCGAGTACGGACCGAACTCGTGGACGACGACGCGGCGCACGTCAGGTCACCAGCGCGCGCAGTCGAACGAACTCGTCGTCGAGCAACGACGCCAGCTCGACCGAGCGCGGACCGTCGAGCCAGCGCCGCAGAGCCCGCTGGTAGAGCGCAAGCGACACCGACGCCAGCGTGTACGCTTCGTCGCGCGGGGCGGTGACGCCATGCCGGGCGGCGATCGCAACGGCGATCGTGTGCGCGTGCGCGCCGAGTTGCTCCTGCTCCCGCCCGATGAGCACCGGCGAGGAGTCGACCGCGGCTCGGTACGTCTCGACGCGCGTGCGCAGCGCGCCGAAGCCGTCGGCCAGCGCGACGAAGGTGGCGCGCACGGCGTCGTAGTCGTCGAGGTCCCGCGGCTGCGCGACGTACGCCGCCGCGAACGAGCGCATGAACCCGTGGTCGCGATGGAAGACGACCGACTCCTTCGTGGGGAAGTACCGGAAGAAGGTGCGGGACGACACGCCGGCGCGCTCGGCGACGCGGTCGGTGGGGGTGGGGTCGAAGCCGTCGCGCGCGAACAGCTCGAGGGCGGCGTCGATGAGCGCCTCCCGCACCCGCGCCGTGCTCACCGCCCTCGGCGTGGAGGCGGTGGTCTGCGCCATCGGTCGATGGTACCGTTTGTGACAGTCGACTGTCACGAGATGCGAGGGCCGTCATGAGCACGAAGCTCGACTACGCCGTCTGGGACGCCGACAACCACCTCTACGAAGCGGTCGACGCGTACACCCGCCACCTGCCGGCGAAGTACGAGGGTGCCATCCGCTTCGTCGACGTGGGCGGGCGCGACAAGCTCGAGATCCTCGGCACGGTGAGCGAGACGATCCCCAACCCCACCTACGTGGTGATCCCCACGCCGGGCGCGTGGACGGAGTACTTCCGGGGCAACAACCCCGAAGGCAAGAGCCTGCGCGAGCTGGCGCAGCCGATCCGCTGCCCCGACGAGTTCCGCCGCCCCGATCTTCGGCTGCGGCTCATGGACGAGCAGGGCATCGACGGCTGCGTGCTCTTCCCCACCACCGCGGGGTTGCTCGAGGAGCACATGAAGGCCGACCTCGAGCTCACGCACGCGGTCGTGCACGCGTACAACCAGTGGCTGCTCGACGACTGGACGTTCTCCTACGACGACCGCATCATCTCGACGCCGGTCGTGACGCTGCCCGACGTGCGCCACGCGGTCGAGGAGCTCGAGTGGTGCCTCGATCACGGCGCGAAGACGGTGCTGATCCGGCCGGCGCCGGTGCCCCAGGCCGACGGCTCGTCGATGTCGCCCGCGCTTCCCCACTTCGACCCGTTCTGGGAGCTGTGCGAGAGCGCGGGCATCGCGGTGATGATGCACAACGCCGACTCGGGCTACGACCGCTACGCGACCGACTGGGAGCCCGGGCGCGACGAGTTCCAGGGCTTCAACCAGACCGTGTTCCGCTCGTTCCTCTACGAGGAGAGCCGCCACATCTTCGACACGCTCGCCGCGTTCGTCGCGCACGGGCTGTTCGCGCGGTTCCCGCGCCTGCGCATCGGCGTGGTCGAGAACGGCGGCGCGTGGGTGCCGCGCCTGCTCGACTGCTTCGACCGCGTGCACAAGAAGATGCCCGACCGCTTCGACGAGCATCCGAGCGACACGCTGCGTCGCCACGTGTGGATCAACCCGTTCCACGAGGACGACATGGGCTACCTGGTCGACGCGCTCGGCGCCGACCGCGTGCTGTTCGGCTCCGACTTCCCGCACCCCGAGGGCCTCGGTGACCCGCTCGAGTTCGTCGACGAGCTCGCGGGTCTGCCCGCGCCGGTCGTCGAGCGCGTCATGGGCGCCAACCTGATGGAGCTGCTCGCGCTGGAGACCGCGGGTCGCTGAACCCTGATCAGCTGCGGGGGATCTCGCTCCAAGGCTTGCCCAGCCATGCGTCGGGCTCGCGGGGCAGGCCGAGCACGCGCTCACCGAGGACGTTCTTGTTGATCTCGGTGGTGCCGCCCTCGATGGTGTTGGCCCGGCTGCGCAGCATGCCGCTCACCTCGAAGGGCAACGACTCGTAGTACGCGTCGCTGTTCAGGGGCACGTCGCCGTCGACGTCCCACGCCACCGCGTCGAGACCGAGCAGGTCGACCGCCGCCAGCTGCACCCGCTGGTTCAACCCCGCCTGGTGCACCTTGCCGATCGACGCTGCCGCGCCGGGCGTCTGACCGGCGGCGAGGTTCGACGCCACGCGCTGGTTGGTCCACGCCCGGATGCGCTCCTCGCTCCAGAGCGCGGCGAGACGCTGACGCACGTGCGGATCGTCGGCGATGCCCCGCGCCCGCGCCAGCTTCAGGAGGCGGTCGACGCCCGAGCCACCGACGCGGCCGCTCCCACCCGAGCCCGCGCCGGCGACCATCTGGCGTTCGCTCGACAACGTCGCCCCCGCGACGCGCCAGCCGTCGTTCACCTCGCCCAGACGCTGGAAGTCGGGGACGCGCGCGCCGTCGAGGAACACCTCGTTGAACTCGACCTCACCGCTGATGTGACGCAACGGCCGGACGTCGACACCGGGCTGGTGCATGTCGATCAGGAAGTACGTGATGCCCTTGTTCTTCGCCATGCTCGGATCGGTGCGAGCGAGCAGGATGGCGAAGTCGGCGTCGGACCCCCAGGTGGTCCACACCTTCTGCCCGTTGACGGTCCACTCGTCGCCGTCGAGGACCGCGCGCGTGGCCAGCGACGCGAGGTCGGACCCGGCACCGGGCTCGCTGAAGAGCTGGCACCACTTCTCCTCGTTGCGCACGATCGGCGGGAGGAACCGACGCTTCTGCTCCTCGGTGCCGTACGCGAACAAGGCCGCCGCGGTGTTGTTCAGGCCGAGGGGATTGAGCGCGCGCAGGTTGTAGCGCACGAGGACGGAGCGCATGGCGCCCGCGGTCTCAGGACTCACGCCGAGCCCGCCGTACTCCGGCGCCCACGTGGGCATCACCAACCCCGACGCCCCGAACACCGGATACCACGCCTCGTAGTCGGCCCGACCGCGCACCTCGCGGATCGCGGCGTTGCCGCCGCGCGCCGCCGCCTCGCGCCAGGAGTCCGGGACGTGCTCCTCGACCCAGGCCTCGGTGCGGGCCACGCACGCATCGACCGGGGTCGACGCGTCGACGTCGAGGCGCCCGTGCTCGTTCACATCCGGTCGATTCCGCTCCGGCGTCCCGGCCTCCGGCCACGCCTCCGCTGCGTCTCCATCACCACGCGCAACCTAGGCGGTCACATCCGCCCCAGCAGCAACCCGCTGTTGAGCGAGCTCACCAACACGTGGTCCACGGCCGCGACCTGGTTGGCGGCGGTGCCGCGCACCTGGCGCACGCCTTCCTGGATGCTGTTGATGCCATGGATGTAGGCCTCACCCAGCAGACCGCCGTGGGTGTTGGTGGGGAGCGCGCCGTCGATGTCGAGGTTGCCGTCGGCCACGAACCCGACCGCCTCGCCGGGCCCGCAGAAGCCGTAGGCCTCGAGCACCAGGAACACCAGCGGGCTGAAATTCTCGTAGATCTCGGCGACGTCGATGTCGGCAACCGTCAGCCCCGAGCGCGCGAACAGCAGCTGCGCGCACTGCGCGGCCTCCGGATACGTGGAGAGGTCGTCGTAGTAGTAGTTGGCGGTGATGCTGGCATCGGCGTGGCGCGCGTCGGCGACGGCGCGGATCGCCACCGGCGCGTCGACGTCGCCGGCGCGATCGTCACGGGTGACGACGAGCGCGACGCCACCGTCGCTCTCCTGACAGCAGTCGTAGAGGCGCAGCACCGGCTCGACGATCCAGCGCGACGCCTGGTGGTCGTCGAGCGTGATCGGCCGGTCGTGGAACCACGCCTTCGGGTTGGTCGCCGCGTAGCGCCGGGCCGACACGGTGTAACGACCGAAGTCCTCGTTGGTCGCGCCGAACGCGTGCATGTAGCGGCGGAACCAGAGTGCGTACATCTTCGCCGGGGTGTCGACGCCGAAGTTGCGGTACCAGTCGAGCGGCGGTGGTCCGCCCGCGCCGTGCGGCTGGCCGTAGCGATAGCCCGATCGCTCGTTGAAGGCGCGGTACACGAGCACTGCGTTCGCGAGACCGGAGCGCACCGCAGCGACGGCCTGTTGCATCGCCGCGCAGGCGCCGGTGCCGCCGCCCGGCGTGCGCGACCACCAGGTGACCGGTCCCGCGCCGAGGTTGCGCATCAGCTCCTGCTCGTCGTTGCCGTCCATCGTGAACGTCACCATGCCGTCGATGTCGGCGGGCGTGAGGCCGGCGTCGAGGATCGCCGCGCGGCTCGCCTCGGCGGCGAGCTGCATCTCGCTCCGGCCCGACTGCTTCGAGAACTCGGTGGCGCCGATGCCGGCGACGATGGTGCCGGTCACGACCTCGCCACCTTGAAGAACGGCGTGCGCACGCCGCGGTCGTCACGGAACTCGACCACGACCGGCAGGTCGTCGTACGGACCGTCGTGCGGCGGATCCACGAGGTTCGACACCAGGCGGGTCCCCTCCTCGAGCTCCACGAGGATCACGACCCGCGGCTGGTCGTCGGGCCGGTTCGGGTGCAGCGACGAGATCCACGTCACGACGCGGCCCCGCCCGGTGGAGTCGTGCGCGTCCCACTCCAGCGATCCGCAGTGCCCGCACATGGGTGCCGGCGGGTGACGCAGCGTGCCGCACTGGGAGCAACGCTGGATCACCAGTCGGTCCTCCGCGGCGGCGGACCAGAAGAACGCGTCGTCGGGCTTCACCGGGCGCGGCTCGCTCATGGGGTCGGAGGCTACGGCGTCGCCACGCCGGAAACCACGTTCCCGCTTTGTGCGATGCTGGCTTTCGGCCGATGACGAGGGGGGACGATGCTGCGGGTCGTGCTGTGGGGACCGGGCCAGATGGGCATCGGCGCGCTGCGGGCGGTGATCCAGCATCCCGGCCTGGAGCTGGTCGGACTGGTCGTGCACAGCGGGCACAAGGAGGGCCGCGACGCCGGCGAGCTCTGCGGCCTCCCCCCGACGGGTGTGCTCGCGACGCGCGACGTGCACGCCGCGCTCGCGATCGACGCCGACGTCGTCGCGTACTTCGCCACC
>DASUAS010000031.1:0-12883 GCA_035763625.1 Acidimicrobiia bacterium | reverse complement strand
ATCGCCACCTACTCGTTCGACTGGGGCGACGGGACCACCACGGGACCGCAACCGGGACCGACCGCGACGCACACCTACGCCAGCGCCGGTTCCTACACCGTGACCGCCACCGCCACCGACAGCGGCGGGCTCGCGGCCACGGGGAGTGCGCCGGTCGCCGTGCTCGGCAACCTGATCGGCAACCCGGGGTTCGAGACGAGCACCGCGGGATGGAACACCATCCTGACCGGCACGACGCTGGCACGCGCGGCAGGCGGCCACAGCGGTGGGTGGAGCGCGCTGCTGACGAACACCGGTACGTCGTCGACGACGCTGGGCCTCAACGACTCGCCGAACTGGGTGACCGCGACCCGAACGGGCACGACGTACACCGCGAGCGTGTGGGTTCGGTCCGACTCCCCCGGTGCGGTCGTGAAGCTCAAGGTGCGCGAGTACACCGGCTCGACCGCGGTCGGGAGCACCAGCGCGAGCGTCTCCCTCACCACGGCTTGGCAGCAGGTCCTGCTCGGCTACGCGCCGGTCGCCGGAGGGTCGTCGTCGCTCGACTTCCAGCTCTACCTGTCGAGCGCTCCGCCGGGCCCCAGCTTCCGCGCCGACGACGCCGCCATCGTCGGCGGCTAGTTGCGCGGTCGGCCGGTCAGGGTACGTCACCGCATGCGCGGTGCGGGCTCTGGTGAGGCGCGGTTCCGAGCGATGCTACGAGCAGGTTGGGTGTGGAGCCGGTCACTGCTGTCGGTGCCGGCTCGGATCCATGGTGTGGGAGGATGCTGTGGCGATGGACGGGGGCATGGGTTCGTGGGCCGAGCGTCGCGCCCGGATCGCGCCGGAGCACACGGCGTTGATCCATGGCGATGGGAGTTGGACCTATGGCGAGCTCGCGGGTCGCGTGCGGTCCGTCGCGCACCGGTTGCAGGAGTTGGGTGTCGAGCGAGGGGATCGAGTCGGCTGGCTCGGCGCGAACCATCCTGCGTTTCTGGAGCTCTTGTTCGCGACCGCGAAGGTCGGCGCAATTCTTGCACCGGTGAACCACCACCTCGACCACTCCGTGATCGCGGAAGTGCTCGACGACTACTCGGCGAAGGTCGTGGTCGTCGGGGAGGACGCGGTCGACATCCCGCGGCCGCGGTGCGTGCGGTCCCGTGTCGTGGTCGGTGCTGCAGGTGGCTCAGACGTCCCGTACGACGATCTCGTTGCTCCGACGGCGGACGGTCCGGTTGACGAGCTCGTGCAGATGGAGGACGTCTGTCTGCTGGCGCACACGTCCGGGACGACCGGCTCGCCAAAGGGCGTGATGCTGACGCACGGGAACATCACGTGGAACGTGATCAACCTGCTTTCCGTGGTCGACGTCTGCAGCGACGACGTGACGATCGCGATTGCGCCGTTCTTCCGCACCGGCGGGACCGGTGTGAACGTCCTTCCCGTGCTCTTCAAGGGGGGCACGGTCGTCATCCCGCAATCATCGGATTCCGACCACCTCCTGGGGCTGTTCGAGCAACAGAAGATCACGGTCGGGTTCGGCAACCCCGATCTCCTGGAGGCGTTCACCCGCTCGCCGGCCTGGTCGACGACGGACTTCTCGAGCATCCGGTGCTTCATCACCGGGGGCGCGCCCGTCTCCGAGCGGCTGATGCGGCTGTACTTCGAGCGAGGCATCCCGTTGTTGCAGGGCTACGGCCTCTCCGAGGCCGCACCGTTCGTGATGCTCCTCGACGCGCCGAGCGCGCTGCGCAAGGTCGGGTCGGCCGGCAAGCCCGCGCTGTTCGTCGACGTCCGAACCGTTCGACCCGATGGCAGCGAATGTGCGGCGAACGAGACGGGTGAGCTGGTCGTGCGTGGTCCGAACGTGATGGCCGGCTACTGGAATCGTCCCGACGCGACGCGCGAAGCACTCGACGCCGATGGGTGGCTGCACACGGGTGACGCCGCGCGTCTCGACGACGAGGGTTACGCCTGGATCGTCGATCGGGTCGCAGACGCGTACCGGTCGGGCGGCCACGTCGTGTATCCGGGCGACGTCGAGCGCGTCTTCGGGCGCCATCCCGCGGTCGCCGACGTCGGGGTGGTGACGCACCTCGGCGTGCCCGTCGCGTACGTGGTCGTTGCTGCGGGCTCGACGACGAGCGAGCACGAGTTGCTCGACTTCTGCCGGACCCGGCTCGCCGCTCACGAGATGCCGTCCGCGGTCGTGTTCGTCGACGAGCTGCCCCGCAGCTCCGTGGGCAAGCTGCTGCGGCACCGACTCGCGGAAGCCGCACGCTAGGCAGCACGAGACGGCCACCGCCGCGCTTCCTCCGCTCTGCGTTCGCCTTTCGCACGCACCCCAGAGGCCGGCGCCCATTCGGCAGCAGGTCCGATGGCACGTCCTCAACTGTTTGTGTCGACGCGAACAGACGATGGAAGTTCACCGCAGCCGTTTGCCGACGTCTTCCCCGCCAGCGACGCGACCGGCGTAGTCGTCGAGCCAACGGGCGAACTTCCCGCTTTCCTGGTCGTCAGCCGCGATGCGAGGGTACGCGGGGACGACGTAGTCGGGATCGATTGCTGGATGGTCTGCGACGGGCTTGCGAGACAAGACCTTTTCGATGATCGGCTCGAGTCTCCGCGTCTTCTCCATCTGGGACCGCTCGTCGCGTTCGACGAACTCGGGCATCACCTCGCGAGCGAACAGCTCGATGTTCTCCATGATGTGCTCGTGGCGGTTGTTACCAGCCGAGCACGACAGAATGATCTGATCGACACCACACGCCTCGTAGCGGCGCAGGTAGTCCCGGATCTGGGCGGGGTTGCCGACCGCGCCCCGAAGACCGGTTGAGCCGGCTTTGACAGCTTTGGCTCCGAGCACGTCGGAGTTCGCGGTTGCCAATGCGACTGCCTCGGGGTCGAAGCCATGCTCACTCCGTCGTTCGATGTACTCGGCCCACAGGTCAGTCGTGCCTGGGACGTGGTATCCGAAGACGTAGTAGTGCCCGAGCGAGTAGCCGAGGAAGTTGGACCCTTCGGCACCCCGTCGCACCGCTTCTTGCGCGTCCTCGTGGCAGAAGAAGGAGGTGACGCAGGCGATGTTGGCGTTGACGGCGTCGCCGATCGGCACGCCGTCGGCCTCGAGCGTCGCGTAGTAGTCGCCCACCCACGCCTGCGCCTCTTCGGGGTCGAAGAACGAGAACGAGAGCGCGCCGAGGCCGTGTTGGGCGGCCGTGTGAATCGTCTCGCGCCGACTGCAGGCCACCCACGTCGGCGGGTGCGGCTGCTGCAGTGGCTTGGGCACGACGTTGCGCGGCGGCATCCGGACGTGATCACCCACGAAGCCCGTGAAGGGCGCCTCGGTCATGCACCGGAGCGCGACCCGGGTTCCCTCCTCCCACATCGCCCGCTTGGCCCGAGGGTCGACCTCGAATGCGTCGAGCTCCACGGCGGCCGAGCCTTCGCCCGTGCCGAACTCGACGCGGCCTCCTGACAACACGTCGAGTGTGGACACGCGTTCGGCGACCCTCGCCGGATGGTTGATCGCGGGAATCGTGTGCACGATGCCATGACCGAGGCGGATCCGCTCGGTGCGTTGGGAAACGGCGGCGAGGAACAGATCGGGAGCGCTCGAGTGCGAGTACTCCTCGAGGAAGTGATGCTCGACGACCCACGCGCAGTCGAAGCCCAGCCGATCCGCCAGTTCGATCTGCTCCATGGCTTCGTCGAACTTCCGCTTCTCGTCACCCGCGTGCCAGGGCCGGGGCACTTCGTGCTCGAAGAACAGACCGAACTTCATCGAACGCTCCACCCGGCCGGCCGCTGATGCATCGTCACCATGGGGGGCAACAGTAGGCAGGAAGGTCTGAGGGCTGCCGGTAGCCTGCTCGGGCCGCTGCTGGCGGGTGAGAGCAGAGCAGTGAGAGCAGAGCAGGAGGTGGGGTGGTGCCCAGCGTTCGGCTCACCACAGACGAGGCGTGGGCCGTGATCGAGTCCTCGCACACCGGTGTGCTCACGACCTTGGGGCGTGACGGAAGCGCGATCGCGCTGCCGATCTGGTTCGTCGTCCTCGACCGCAAGGTCTACGTCAGCGGTCCGGCGCGTTCCAAGCGGATCTCACGCGTCCGCCGCGACCCTCGCGTCTCGTTCCTCGTGGAACACGGCGAGCGATGGGCCGAGCTCGTCGCCGTCCACCTCACGGGCGCGGCTCGCGTCGTCGGCGACGAACCCGACCTCGCGGCGCGGGTCGCGTCGGCGTCGGCGGCCAAGTACGCCGCGTTCCGCACCGACCGCCGCGAGATGCCCGCCGCGACCCGCGAGCACGTGACGGTCGAAGGGGCGATCCTCGAGATCACGCCCCACGACCGGATCCTGTCGTGGGACAACTCCCGCATCTTCGAACCGGAGGGCTGAGGCGTCGCCTCAGGTCCCGAAGCGATCGATGAGAAGCCGCTGCACGCCCCTGAGATCGATCTTCCCGCTGTCGAGCCACGGTAGGTCGCTGGCGGCCGCCACGACCGCGATGTGCCGGGGCACCTTGTATGACGACAGGTCCTCCTTCACACGCGCGCGGAGATCCGCCGGATCGATGTCGACTCCCGGTCGAGCAACCACCACGGCAGCCACGTCCTCGCCTCGGTCGCGGTGAGGGACCGCGGCGACGAAGGCATGCATGACGTCGGGCTGCGCTTCGATCACGAGCTCGACCTCGCGGGGGGTGACGTTCGTGCCCGACGACTTGATCACGTTGCCGAGCCGCCCCTTGAAGTAGAGGTGGCCGTCGTCGTCGAGGTAGCCACAGTCGCCCGTGGCGTACCAGCCGCCCTCCTCGAAGACGTCGGCGTGATCGCGCCCGAGGATCCCGATCATGAGGGAGTAACCCCGGATCCAGATCTCGCCGACCTCACCCGTCGGCAACGATCGTCGGGTGACGGGGTCGACGATCCGGTGTTCGACGCCCGGCACGCTCCGACCGAAGGAGCCGTCCTTCCCGGGAGGGAGCGCGCTCCCGATGACCTCGAGACTGTGGGGACCGAGCGACTCGGTCATGCCCAACGTGTTCGCCCGCAGGTTCGGGTCGCCGACTCTGCGTTCCTCGGGGAGGAGCTCGTCGAGGCTTCCGCCACGAATGGACCCGAGGTCGCGCGCCGGGAACGTCGGGTGTTCGGTGAGCGCCTTCGCAATGTGGGGCCAACCGATGACGTGGGTGACGCGCTCGCGTTCGAGCAGGTCGAGCGAGGCACCCGGTTCGAACTGCTGCTCGAACACGACCGTCGCACCGGCATGCATGCAGGTGAGCAGGGCCCAGACCAGCCCTCCCACCCAGAAGAGCGGCATCGGGGTGTAGACGACGTCGCCCGCGCCGATGTCTCGGAAGCGCAGGGTGTTGTAGGGGTGGCGGATGACCGCGCCGTGCGAATGCACCACACCTTTGGGGTCCGACGCACTCCCCGACGAGTACACCACGACCATGGGGTCGTCCGGGCCGACGGCGGCTTCCGCGTCGGCCAGCGCCTCGTCGGTCACGGCACCCGCCGACGCGAGGAGGTCGTCGACCGATCCGCCCCAGGGACGGTCGGTCGCGGCCCAGGTCCAGACCGACCGCAGCTTCGGGTGACTCTCGACGTGGATCTGCCCGGCGACCTGACCGGCGAGACCGGACGCGATCACCTCGAGGCGATCGAGGTAGTCGTGGCCGAGGTGACGGTCGACGGTGAGCAGGACCTCGACACCAGCGTGCTCCATCACCCACGAGAGCTCGCGGGGCTTGGAGTAGGTGTTGAGCGGGATGGCGACAGCACCGATCCGTGTCACCGCGAAGTATCCCGCGACCCACTCCGGTCCGTTGGGGGCGAGCAACCCGACGTGGGTCCCGCGACACACACCGTTCGCGAGCAAGCCCTTCGCGAGCTGCCGCGACGCAGCTTCGACGTCGCGGTACGTGCAGCGCCGCTCGTCGAGGACGACGAGCTCACGATCCCCCCACGCCTCGACCACGTGGTCGAGGAAGGCGCCGGCCGTGGGCGTGTAGTCGGGGAACGTGACGCGGCGCCCGTCCATCACCGAACAGTACGCACTTCGGGCGGTCAGCCGACGGACGAAGTGTCCGCCGGGCTACGCTCGCCGACGCCTGTTGCTTCGCCGTGTCCAGGGGAAACGAACATGAGCGACCGGGTGCTTCCCGAGAGCGACGACGAGCTACGCGCCCAGGTCGTCGACTGGTTGCGAGCGACCCTTCCGCCCGAGTGGATCGCGGCCATCGACGCCGACGACAAGCCGGCGTTGCGGATCGCGCGCGAACGGCTCGACACCCGCGACTGGTGGGAGCGGCTGGGCGAGGCCGGCTGGTACTTCTCGAACTGGCCGATCGAGTACGGCGGCCTGGGCCTCGACCCCGTGCGCGCTTCGGTCGTCAATCGGGCGCTGGGCGAGTACAAGGTGCCCCGCACCGACAACCCCCTCGGCATCAACGTGGCCCAAGCCCTCCTCCAGTGGGGAACCGAGGACCAGCGCCGGCGGTTCCTCCCCGAGATCGCGCACCAGCGGGAGACCTGGGTGCAGCTGTTCTCCGAGCCCGGCGCCGGCTCGGATCTCGCTGGGCTCGCGACCCGGGCGGTGCGCGACGGCGACACCTGGATCATCAACGGCCAGAAGGTGTGGTCGAGCCACGCCGAGCGATCGCAATGGGGGATCCTCCTCGCGCGCACCGATCCCGACGTACCGAAGCACCACGGCATCAGCGTGTTCCTGCTCGACATGTCGCGGCCCGGCATCGACGTCCGGCCGCTCCGGCAGATGACCGGAGAGGCGTTCTTCAACGAGGTCTTCCTCGACGACGTCGAGTGTCCCGACCGACAACGCCTGGGTGGGATCGGCGAAGGGTGGAGCATCGCCAGCCAACTGCTCACCTTCGAGCGCGGGGCCGGTGGGAGCTCGGGGTCGTCGAAGCCGAGCATGGGCATCGGGCGCTCCGTCGACGCGCTCTGCACCCACTACCGCCCGGTCGTCGACCCGATGCTGCGGGCGCGACTCGCGCAGGCGTACATCCGCGATCGCGTGGGCCAGTGGACGCGGCTGCGGGCCGATGCCCAGCGGAAGGCAGGCCGCGACGCCGCTCGCGCCTCGATCATCCTCAAGCTCTTCAGCACGGAGACGGCGCAGGCACTCCAAACGCTCTCGCTCGATCTGGAAGGCGTCAACGGCGTCGCCGCCGATCCCGACGACCGTTGGGCCGCGACGTCCGTCTACGGATTCCTGCGCACGCGCTCGGCGACCATCTCCGGTGGAAGCTCCGAGATCCAGCGCAACATCATCGCCGAGAAGGTGCTCGGATTGCCGCGAGATCCGGCCGTCGACGTCGGAGTGCCGTGGCGAGACGTCCTGCGTTCGTGAGGCCCGGATGATCGAGCCCGACGCCGAACCCCGTACCGCCCTCGACATGTTCGACCGTCGGGTGGCGGCCGACCCGGAGTCGGTCTTCGTGGTGACGCCCGACGGCAGCGAGCGGACCTACTCCGAGATCGACGCCGCCGTGGATCGTCTCGCCGGCGTGCTCGGCGAAGCCGGCGTCGTACCCGGGAGCGCGGTGCTGCTCCACCTCTGGAACGATCCGGCCTGGGTCGTCGCCACGCTCGCCTGCTGGCGCGTCGGGGCGGCGATGGTCGCGTGCGGGGGCCAGTCGCCGGCGGTGGAAGCAACCCGGAGAGCGGAGCGGCTCGGGGCGAGCGTGGCCGTGACCGCCGATGACGTCGAGCGCCTCGGAGGCCTGACGTCCGTCGTCGTCGACCGCGAAGGCGCGGCATCGTCGATCGCGACCTCGGTTCCGCAGCGGGCCGTGCCGGAGCCGACCGATCTCGCGGCGGTGTTCTTCACGTCCGGGACCACCGGCGAGCCCAAACCCGTACGGCTCTCGCACGACGCGGTCGCGGCGGCACCACGCACCACGGCCGCGGCCTACTCCCGATCGGCCGCCTTCCGCCCGCGCGCCGCCACCTCGGCCGCACCCGCGATCAGCTTCAACCCGTTCGGCCATCGGGCGACGCTCGGACGCGTCGTCTTTCGCATGTACGTCGGACGGCCGGTGCTGCTCGTCCGAAAGTTCGACGTCGCGACCATGCAGGCCGTCGCGGCCCGCTACGCGTTCGACACCCTGCAGCTCACGCCGGCGATGATCCATGCGCTGGCCCACACCGAGCTCGACGTTGCGCTCGGATCGTTGCGGTACGTCACCTCGGGCACCGCCCAACTGCCGATCGCGACCCGTGACGCGTTCGAGCAGCGCTACGGCGTGCCGGTGCTCGTCGCCTACGGCTCGACCGAAGGGAGCGTCACCGCGCTCGAACGCTACGACGACGTCGTCGCCGGTCGCCGAGGCCCGGGCTCGGTCGGGCGGGTGACCGAGGGCACGGAGTTCCGGATCGTCGACGCCGACGGCCACGACGTTCCTCCCGGCTCGGAGGGTGAGCTCATCGGACGCCCGCGCCGGGACGCGGGGCTGGCCGTCGACGCGGACGGATGGCACCACACCGGCGACCTGGCCCGGCTCGACGAGCACGGGATCCTCTCGATCACCGGCCGGCTCGACGACATGATGATCGTGGGCGGATTCAACGTGATGCCAGCCCAGATCGAGGACCTGCTCCGGACCCATCCGGCGGTGCACGATGCCGTCGTCGTCCCGATTCCGGACGACCGTCTCGGAGACCTGCCCGTCGCCGGCATCGTGTGGGCAGGCACGCCGATCGACGACGACGCGCTCGCCGCGCACTGCCGCGCGTCGATCGAGCCGTTCAAGGTGCCCCGGCGGTGGTTCGTGCTCGACGAGATCCCGCTGACGGCTAGCGGCAAGCTCGATCGTCGGGCGGCGAAAGGGTTGGCGAGCGCGCGCCTGGACGCGTAGCGCGAGGTCCGGCCCAAGGGACTCGAAGCCGCTCGCGGCACGGGCTACGGTCCCTCCGCGCGGCGCAGACCCGACGGAGGATGCATTGCATGGCCAAGGTCGAGCTCGAGCAGTCCGACGGCGTCGTGGTGGTGACGCTCAACCGTCCTGACGCGCTGAACGCGCTCGACGACGAGATGCACGCCGAGCTCCCCGCCGTCTGGTCCCGGATCGGTGCCGATCCCGCGGCTCGGGCGATCGTGATCACCGGAACCGGCCGCGGCTTCTGCGTCGGCATGGATCTCAAGCGGGTCGGCGACCGAGGATTTCGGGTCCCGTCGTCAGACCGAATCGCCGAACTGCAGCGGATGACGCCACTCAACAACGACGTCTGGCTGCCGACGATCATCGCCGTCAACGGCGTCTGCGCCGGCGGCGGGCTGCATTTCGTCGCCGATGCCGACGTCGTGCTCGCATCAGCCGACGCCTCGTTCGTCGACACGCACGTCACCACCGGCCAGGTCACGGCCCTCGAACCGATCTCGTTGATGTCCCGCATCGGACTGGGGAGCGCGCTGAGGTTGGCGGTGCTCGGTCGGGCCGGGCGCCTCGACGCCGCCACTGCCCTGCGCATCGGTCTCGTCGACGAGGTCACCGAACCCGACGCCCTTCGCGATCGGGCCGTCGAGCTGGCGCGCGCCGCCGCGACCGGCTCTCCGGTCGCGATCGAGCGGTCGAAGCGCGCGATCAGGGCGTCGCTCGAGTTGCCGCTCTCCGAGGCGATGCAAGCGGGATGGGATTCGATCGTCGCCCATCGAGCGCACCCGGACGCGCTCGAAGGCCCCCGCGCCTTCGCCGAGAAGCGGGCGCCGGTGTGGGTGACGTCGCAGCCGTGAACGAGAAGGCGGCGCTCGACGAGTCCACCATCGCCGCGCTCCGGCAGCGGATCGGCATCGCTCGACCGAGTCGGGGTACACGCCGGGGCCACATCGAGATCGTCAACACCGACGCGATTCGCCACTTCGCCCTCGCGTACGGCGACGACAACCCGCTCTACTGCGATCCCGACCACGCGGCGTCGAGCGTCTGGGGCGGACCGATCGCGCCGCCTCTGTTCGGTGCGATCGCCGGGCGTACGGCGCGCTCCGAGCTGAGCGCGGACGATGCGGCCGCGTTGCGGGGCGATCCGCTCGCCGGATTCGGCCAGGTCCTCTGCGGTGACCGATGGGTGTTCCTCCGGCCCATCCGCCCCGGCGCCGACATCGTGAAGCGCCAGTGCCTCGACTCGGCCGTGCTCAGATCGAGCTCCTTCGGTGGGGGCGTGGGCGCGCTGGTCTCGCACCGGGTCGAGATCCGCGACGCGGCCGACGGCGATCTCTTCGGCCTCCGCTACCTCGACTTCTGGCACACCGAACGAAACCGGTCGCGGTCGGCGGGCAAGTACCGCGACGTGCCGCCTCCTCACTACGACGCGTCGGATCTGGCTGCGCTCGACGCCCTCTACGAGAACGAGCAGGTCCGTGGTGCCGACACGCGCCGGTGGGACGAGGTCGCGGTCGGCGAGTCGCTCGGGCCGATCGCCAAGGGCCCCCTCACCCTCACCGACATGATCACCTACCACACCGCCATCGGCTGGGGAGGTCTCGGCGGGGGGACGTCGAAGGTCGCGTACAAGAATCGCAAGCGGGTCCCCAAGCTCTACACGGCCAACTCGCTCGGCATCCCCGACACCTCGCAACGCTGTCACTGGGACACCGAGTGCGCGGTCGAGCTCGGCCATCCGGCGCCCTACGACTACGGGCTGATGCGCGGCAACTGGATGGTCCATCTGCTCACGAACTGGATGGGCGACGGCGGTTGGATCTGGACCATGTCGACCGTCATCACGAAGTTCAACTACCTCGGCGACAGCCACCGGATCTCGGGTCGGGTCCGCGCGGTGCGCCGCGTCGGCGATCGCGGCGAGGTCGACGTCGACGTCGAGGGCGTCAACCAGCGCGGCGAGACGACCTGCCGGGCGACCGCGACCCTGCTCCTCCCCATCGGCTCCGACGAGACTCCGCCCATCCCCGGCCTCGACGACACCGCGGTACCGGAGCCCATCGGCCCGCGTGGGGACGTGGAGCTCGACGCGTGAACGCGCCCGACGGCCGGTTCGAACCGCTCAGCGGACTGCGCGTCCTCGAGATCGGCGACGGCGTGGCGGGGGCGGCGGCGGGATCGGTGCTCGCGTCGTACGGGGCCGAGGTGACGACGGTGCGCGGATCATCGTCCCGGCACGACGCGGCACCTTTGGCCCTCGATGACGACGGCGCACTGCGATCCGTGTTGTCGATGCTGCTCGACATCGGCAAGACGGTCGTCGTGGAGCCCGCGACCGCGGTGTTCGAGTCGTTCGACCTCGTGATCTGCGACCGCGTCGACGCACCTGCGGCCGACACGCCGCGCGGCATCGATGACTACCTGGCGATGGTCGACGCGGTGAACCCCGGCGCGTGGGTGACGATCAGTGCCTTCGGCCTCGTCGGTCCGAGACGCGACGAGACCGCGAGCGAGCTCGTCGTCGCCGCGGCCGGTGGGCTGCTCTCGGTGGTCTCCGACGTCGACACCGGGCGCCCACTCGAGCTCGCCGGATCGCAGGCATTGCTGTCCACCGGGCACGCCGCGGCGCTCGCCGCGTGTCACGGACTCAGTCGCCACCGCCACGAAGGCCGGCCCGTCCATGTCGACGTCTCCGCGCAAGCCGCGACGCTGGCGACGGGGGCGGTGATGAAGGTCGTGGGTCTGCTGCTCGCCAGCACTCCGACCGGCGGTGCCGTTCGCTACGCCGCGCCCGCGGCCTTCTATCCGTGTCGTGACGGCCTGCTGCGCATCTCGGCGCTCGAAGACCACCAGTGGCAAGGCCTCACCGCCGTGTTCGGCCGGCCCGAGTGGCGCGAGCAATTCCCCGAGCCCACGGATCGTATCGAGCACTCCGACGAGATCGACGCGCTGATCTCGGAGCTGACCCGCACTCGCGCGAAGGCCGAGTGCGAGGCGACGCTCCAAGCTGCGGGCGTCCCCACCACGGCGATGTACGGACCCGGCGACCTCCTCGAATCGGCGCAGTTCGCGGCTCGCGGCGCGCTGGTGAACCACTCGATCGGCGGAAGCCAGCTCCAGTACATCTCCCGGCCGTTCCGGGTCGGCATCGGGAACGAGGCCGTCCCGGTCGAAGCACCCGGTGGTCTCGAAGGGTTGCGCGTCGCCGAGGCCGGCCATGTGCTCGCGGTGCCCCTCGCCGGAGCACTGCTCGGCGCGATGGGGGCCGACGTGGTGAAGATCGAGGACCCCGATCGGGTCGACATCTTCCGGCGAAAGCGCCCGTTCGTCGACGACCAGCCCGGCGATGAGCGAGCCGTCTACTTCTCGATGGTCAACCACTCGAAGCGCAGCGTCGCGTGCAGCTTCGCGCGCAGCCCCGATGCGTTGAGCGAGATGCTCGACCGGAGCCAAGTCGTCCTCGAGAACCTCGGGCCGAGTCGAGCCACCAAGTTGGGGCTCGACGCCGACGGGGCGCGGGCCGCGCATCCCCATCTGCTCGCCGTGAGCTCGAGTGCCTACGGCCACCAGGGTCCGTGGTCGCAGTACCGCGCGTACGCGTACAACCTCCACACCGCGAGTGGTCTCGGGCACCTCACGCGGTCGGACTCCGGGGAGCCGGCCCGCCTCGAGATGCCGTGGGCCGACGTGATCGCCGGCTATGCGATCGCGACCCTCGTCGCGGCGTGGGCGCTCGGCGACCGCGCGGCCGCCTCGATCGACTTCTCGATGGCCGAGCTGGTCGCCAGTCGGTTCAACGAGTACCTCGCCGCCGAGTCGCTCGGCGTGCCGTACTCGGGCACGCGCCCCGTCGACGACGAATTGGTCGACGCCGGTGGCTCGCTGGTGGCGCTGAGCCCGTCGACGGCGGAACAACGGGTGGAAGTGGCGGGCCTGCTCGCCGACCCTGCGCTCCGCGGTTCGGCGGCGGCACTCGTCGACGAAGTGCACCGGCTCGGC
>DASUAS010000030.1:0-2428 GCA_035763625.1 Acidimicrobiia bacterium | reverse complement strand
GATGCGCGACAGCAGCGGTTCGGTCGGCAGGTCGCCGACCCGTTCCAGGTGGCGCCGCACACCGATGGTCGACATCGGGTCCCACGTCGCGGAGGCGGCCGACGTCGACGCCGGCACACGGGCGAACGTCACGAGCCCGGTGGCGACGCGCGCGAGTGAGATCTCGTCGCCCAGCTCGTCCATGTCGGTGAGACCGGCGCCGTCGTAGATGTCGACGCCCACCACGATGAGCCGCGACCCGGCGCGGGTCAGGTGGCTCTCGAGGAGAGTCGGGCCCTGCACCAGCGGCGCCGCTTCGTGGAGCATGAGGTCGGCGGTGGCGGTCCAGTCCGGCTGCGACGCGCACAGGCCGACCATCGCGGTGTTCACGTCGACCAGGCCCACGAGGTAGCCGAGTCCGGCGGCACCTGACGCGTCGCGCACCGCGTCGGTGACCGGCGCCATCGACCGGGCCGACGTGGCGCTGAGCTGCTCGGTGGTGATGTCGAGGTCGCTGATCGATCCACCGCCGGTGGGCGAGGGCGCGCTCGGGGACGGTGCGGTCATGAGGCGGACACGGTACGCGGGCGCTGGGAGAACGCACCGTCCCGTCGTATCGTCGAGGTGTGCCGACCCGTGCGGGATCGCTCGAGCAGCTGCAGCAGGAGGGCCGCCTCCTCACCAAGGTCGGTGCCCTCCCCGTGGTGGTGTTCTGGGACGAGGACCGGGCCTGGGCCATCGAGGACCGCTGCCCGCACATGGGCTTCCCGCTCCACCAGGGCACGGTCGAATCGGGGCTCGTCACCTGCCACTGGCACCACGCGCGCTTCGACCTCGTCACCGGCTGCACGCTCGATCCGTTCGCCGACGACGCCCGTGGCTTCGAGGTGTCGATCGACGGCGACGACGTGTTCGTGGCGGCGCGCCGCAGCGACGATCTGGTCGCGCACCTCTGGCAACGACTCGACGACGGGCTCGAGAACGGTCTGTCGCTCGTGCTGGCGAAGTCGGTGCTCGGTCTGCTCGAGGCGGGCGTCGCGCCCGACGAGATCGTGCGGCGCGGCGTCGAGTTCGGCACCCGCTACCGCGACACCGGCTGGGGCGCCGGGCTCACGGTGCTGATCGCGATGGCCAACGTCGTCCCCGTGCTCGAGCCCGACGATCGCGCCCTGGCGCTGGTGCACGGCCTCGCCTTCGTCGCCCGCGACACGCGCAACCACGCGCCCCGCTTCCCGATGCGCGCCTTCGATGCCGACGGCGACCTCGAGCCCGCCCGCCTCGCCGAGTGGTACCGGCGCTTCGTCGAGACCCGCAGCGACGACTCGGCCGAGCTCGTGCTCACGACCGCGCTGGCCGAACCCGGCGCGCTCGCCGACGTGGAGCGCATGATGTTCGCGGCGGTGACCGACCACGTCTTCGTCGACGGCGGCCACACCATCGACTTCACCAACAAGGCCTTCGAGTCGCTGGGCTACGTCGGGCAGAAGTCGGCGGTCGACGTGCTGCCGACGCTCGTGCGCGGCACCGCCTCCGCCAGCTGGTCGGAGCAGAGCGGCACGTGGCGTCACCCGCACGACTTGAAGGACCTGATCGAGCGCGTGCAGCCACGCCTCGACGACGCCATCTCCGCGGGCGAGACCCGGCGCGGGCAGTTCCACGACGTCGCCGGCCTCGCGTGGCGGCTCCTCGACGACGATCCCGAACGCGTCGTCGACGCGCTGCTCGACGCGATCACCCGCGGTGCCGGTCCCGAACCGCTCGGACGCGCGCTCGCGTACGCGGCCGCGCTGCGCATCACGCGGTTCCACACCCAGAACGACTTCGGCGACTGGGACACCGTCCACCACGCGTTCACCGCCGCCCACGCCGTGCACTGCGCGATGGGACGGGTGCCGACACCCGAGCTGCACCGGGCACTCGTGCACGGCGCGCTGCGGATCTACCTCGACCGCTTCCTCAACGTGCCGGCCGCGCGGATCCCCGACGCCACCACCGGCGATCTCGCCGACCTCGGCGACTGCTGGGAGGTGCAGGGTGGTGTCGACCGCGCCGGCGCGATCGCCGCCGGCTTCCTGCGCGGCGGTGGCGATCCGGCCGAGCTCGTCGCCGTCCTCGGTCGCGCGCTGCTCACCGAGGACGCCGAGTTCCACTGGTACCAGGTGTTCGAAGCCGCGGTGAGCGAGTACTACGCCTGGCCCATCGGTTCGGAGGAGGGTGTGCTGATCCTCGCCGGGCTGGCGAGGTTCCTCGCCGCGCACACGCCGACCCGTCGGGAGCTCTCCCGCGTCGTCGACATCGCCACCCGCCTCCGTCGGGGTGAGGACCTGTTCGAGGCGAGCTGACTTTCCCGGATCTTTCCTTGCATCCGCGACCCGTTTCCTTCAGGATGCTCCCTCGAGCAGGGAAATCACACGAGGGTTGACGCCAGGCAGAGCGTCGCGTCCTGGAG
>DASUAS010000029.1:0-26602 GCA_035763625.1 Acidimicrobiia bacterium | reverse complement strand
TCCTGCTCGACCCGCTCCGACGTGCGCTGGCCGAGGACGCGCTCGAGGCCGAGCGGGTGCCGGTGGTGGCCAGCACCATCGAGGGCGACGCCGGGGTGGCGGGCGCAGTGCTGCTCGCGTTCGAGGCCGGCCTCGCCGCGGCCGAGGTCGAGGCGTGAGCCTCGTCGCGGGAGTCGACTCCTCCACGCAGTCGTGCAAGATCGAGGTGCGCGATGCCGACTCCGGTGAGCTCGTGCGCTCGGGCCACCGGCCGCACCCGCCGACGTCCCCGCCTCGCAGCGAGCAGGATCCGCGCGCGTGGTGGGGTGCGCTCTCTTCGCTGCTCGACGAACACGGCCGCGACGTCGCCGCCGTCTCGGTCGCGGGTCAGCAGCACGGGATGGTCGTGCTCGACGCCGATCGAGGCGTGGTGCGCCCGGCCAAGCTCTGGAACGACACCGAGTCGGCGCCACATGCCGATGCGCTCGTGCGCGGGTGGGGTGCCCGGCGCTGGGCCGACGTCGTGGGCACGGTGCCGGTCGCCTCGCTCACCATCACCAAGGTCGCGTGGCTGCGCGAGCACGAACCCGAGCACTTCGCGCGTCTCGCGCACGTGCTGCTGCCGCACGACTGGCTCACCCTGCAGCTGAGCGGCGAGCTGGTCACCGACCGCGGCGACGCTTCGGGCACCGGGTACTGGTCGCCCAGCTCGGAGAGCTACGTTCCCGATGCGTTGGCGCTCGTCGGGCTCGATCCCTCGGTGGTACCGACGGTGCTGGCGCCGGGCGCGCAGGCAGGAACGTTCGGCGACGTGGTCGTGGCGCCGGGGACGGGCGACAACATGGGCACCGCCGTCGGTCTCGGGCTCGCCGAAGGCGACCTCGCGATCTCACTCGGGACGTCGGGGACGGCGTTCGCGGTGGCGGGGCACCCGACCGACGACGCGTCGGGCGCGGTGGCCGGCTTCGCCGACGCGACCGGCCGCTTCCTCCCGCTCGCGTGCACGCTCAACGCGACCAAGGTCACCGACGGGATGGCGCGCCTGCTCGGACGCAGCCGCGACGAGCTCGAGTCGTTGGCGCTCGCCGCCCCCTCCGGTGCCGGGGGTGTGGTGCTCCTTCCCTACTTCGACGGCGAACGCACCCCCAACCGGCCCGACGCCACCGGCACCCTGACCGGGCTGCGGTCCGAGACCGCACCGGCCCAGCTCGCGCGCGCCGCGTACGAGGGCGTCGTCTGCCACCTCCTCGAAGCGATGGACGCGCTGGCGCGCGTCGGCGTGCCGACCGACCGCGGCCGGCTGTTCGTCGTGGGCGGTGGTGCACGCTCGTCGGTGTACCCCCAGCTCGTCGCCGACCTCGCGCAGCGGCCGGTCGACGTGCCGGTGACCGCCGAGTACGTCGCGCGCGGGGCGTGCGTGCAGGCGGCGGCCGTCCTCACCGGTCGTGCCGTGGACGAGGTCGCGCGCGAGTGGGCTCCTCAGGGCTCGGTCGTCGAACCGAACGAGGACGTCGACGCTGCCGCGGTGCGCGCGGCCTATGCCGAGCTCCGTGAACAGACCCATCCCGACCCAGGAGATGCACGGTGAACCGAAGTTCCTTCAACGACGACTGGCGCGTCCGTCCGAAGGTGAGCCACTTCCTCGAGCTGATGGGTGGACGCAGCGAGCCGTGGCACGCGGTGAGACTCCCGCACGACGCGATGCTCAGCGGCCGACGCGACCCCGGCGAGCACTGGGGCAACGGCTTCTTCCCCGGGGGCGTGTGGGAGTACGAGAAGACGTTCCTCGCCGACGAGGACCTGCGCGGCAAGCGGGTCCTCCTGGAGTTCGAGGGCGTGTACCGCGGCGCGTCGGTGTGGGTGAACGGCGCGCTCGCCGGCCATCGTCCCTACGGCTACACCGACTTCACCGTGTCCATCGGTGAGCACCTCCGCTTCGGTGAGGAGAACGTCGTCGTCGTGCATGCGACGTCGCACGCCGACTCCCGGTGGTACTCGGGTGCCGGCATCTACCGTCCCGTGCACCTCGTCGTCGGCGAACCCGTGCACCTCGTGCTCGATGCGGTGCACGTCACCACCCCGACGGTCGACGACCAAGGTGCCGTCGTCGCCGTCGCCGCGACACTCGAGAACGAGTCGCTGGTGACGACCACCACCACGGTCACGACCGAGCTCCTCGACGGCGACGGCACGGTCGTGGCACGCGACACCGCCCCGCTCACGATGTTCCCGGGTCGCACCGAGACGCTCCGACAGCGGTTGTTCGTGGGCCAACCGCGTCGGTGGAGCGTCGATGCACCGAACCTGTACACGTGCCGCACCCGAGTCGAGTCCGACAGCGCGGTCCTCGACGAGGAAGCGACGAGGTTCGGGATCCGCACCATCGACGTCGACGCCGTCCGCGGCCTCCGCATCAACGGCGAGCCCGTCGAGCTCCGCGGCGCGTGCATCCACCACGACAACGGCGTGATCGGCGCCGCGACCATCCCGCGCGCCGACGAGCGGCGCGTCGAGATCATGAAGGCAGCGGGCTACAACGCACTCAGGAGCGCACACCACCCGATGAGCCGCGAGATGCTCGCCGCGTGTGACCGGCTCGGCATGTTCGTGATGGACGAGGCGTTCGACATGTGGACCGAGCAGAAGAACGACGACGACTACGGGCGGGTCTTCCCCGACTGGTGGGAGACCGACGTCGACGCCATGGTCCGCAAGGACCGCAACCACCCGTCGGTGATCATGTACTCGATCGGCAACGAGATCCCCGACACCGGCACCGCCGCCGGGGCCCGCATCGGTCGCGCCATCTCCGAGCGCATCCGCGCGCTCGACGACACGCGGCTGGTCACGAACTCGATCAACCCGCTGCTGTCGTGCGGACCGGCGCTGTTCACGTCGCTGGGCGACTCCGTCGGAGCCCCGACCACATCTCCGGACATGGGCGTCAACACGATGATGTCCATGATGGAGACCTGGATGCCGGTGCTGCTGCAGGCCGAGATCGTCGACGAGAAGACCGCCGAGTCGTTCTCGTACCTCGACGTCGCCGGATACAACTACACCGAGTCGCGCTACGCGGTGGATCACGAGCTGCATCCACAGCGGGTCATCGTCGGCAGCGAGACCAACCCGGCCAAGATCGCCCGCAACTGGGAGCTGGTGCGCACGCAGCCGCACGTGATCGGCGACTTCACCTGGACCGGCTGGGACTACCTCGGTGAGTCCGGCATCGGCCGCATGCAGTACGGCGAAGGTGATCGCGCGGCCGACGGGGGCGCAGGCGGCCTCATGGGCACCTACCCGTGGATCACCTCGAACACCGGTGACATCGACATCACCGGGTTCCGGCGGCCGATCTCGTACTGGCGGGAGGTCGTCTGGGGCCTGCGCGATGCGCCGTACGTCGCGGTGCGCCCGCCGCAGCACCACGGCGAGCCGTCGACGCTGCGCATGGGATGGTCGTTCAGCGACGCCATCGCTTCGTGGTCGTGGCCCGGCTACGAAGGGAAGCCGATCGCGGTCGAGGTGTACGCGGATGCCGACGAGGTCGAGCTGTTCGTGAACGGCGCTCCTGCGGGTCGCGCCACGGTCGGAGAGTCGCACCCATATCTGGCCACCGTCGACACCACCTACGAACCCGGGGAGCTGACCGCGGTGGCACACCGAGGTGGCGCGGAGGTCGGGCGCTGGACGCTGACGTCGGCCATCGGTCCCGTGCAACTCGACGTGCGCGTCGATCGCGAGACGATCGACGCCAGCGACCGCGATGTCGCGTACGTCGACGTGACGCTGGTCGACGCCGACGGCAACCTGCACAGCAGTGAGGACCGGGCGGTGACCGTCGCCGTCGACGGGCCGGCGGTGTTGCAGGGCCTCGGCAGCGGCAACCCGTGCACCGAGGAGACCTTCGGCTCGCCGACGCACGACACCTACAACGGGCGTGCGCTGGCCGTGGTGCGCCCGACCGATGCGGGCACGATCACGGTGACCGTCTCGGCGAAGGCGTGCGACGACCGCGCGGTGACGGTCGAGGCCGCGCACCCGTGACCTGGGAGCTGCGGTGGCACCCGTTCCGCGGTGAATGGGTGCTCTTCACCGCGCACCGCGGCGCGCGCCCGTGGATCGGCGAGACCGTCGCCGACGACGAGCCCGCGGTGCCGGAGGACAACGCCCTCGCGCCCCTCGGCCGCCGCATCGCGGACTCCAATCCCGACTACCGCGGCGTGTTCGTGTTCACCAACGACCTGCCGGTGTTCTCCCCCGACGCGCCGGACCCCGACGCCGGTGACGCCCTCTACCGCACCCGGCGCGCCGTCGGCACCGCCGAAGTCGTCTGCTACCACCACGACCCCACGAAGTCGCTGGCCGATCTCACCGACGACGAAGTGGCCGCGGTGGTGCGCACGTGGCGCGATCGCACCGCCGCGCTGCAGTCTCTCGACGGCGTCGCTCACGTGTTGATCTTCGAGAACCGCGGCGCGGCGGTCGGTACGTCGAACCCGCATCCACACTGCCAGATCTACGCCGGTGCGCTCGTGTACGGGATCGCCGAACGCGAGGCGAACGTCGCGACCGCCCACTTCGGCGACACCGGCCGAGAGCTCCTCGTCGATGTCGTCGAGCGGGAGCTGGCCGGTGACCGCGTGCTCGACGCCAACGAGCAGTTCTTCGCGTGCGTGCCGTGGTTCGCGCGCTACGCCTACGAGGTGCACGTGCTGCCCCGACGACCGATCACGTCGTTGGTCGACCTCGACGACGACGCGTGCCGTGCCCTCGGGCTCGTGCTGCGCGCCGTCGTACGCCGCTACGACGCGCTCTGGGACATCCGCATGCCCTACGTGCTCGCGGTGCACCAGGCGCCGGTGGGCGACCATCCCCACTACCCGTTCCACGTCGAGCTGCATCCGCCGCTGCGAGCGCCCGGGCTGCTGAAGTACCTGGCCGGCCCCGAGATCGGCGGCGGCTCGATGACCAACGAATCCGATCCCGACGAGAAGGCGGCCGAGCTCCGTGACGCGTTCGCCTGAGACCGGTCCCGAGGAGGCGCGCGCGCTGCTGTGCGCGCTCGGCGACCACGTGCGCGACCTCGTGGTCGGTGCGCGCGGCATGGACATGACAGCCATCGAGGGTCAGACCAGCGCCGACACCATCTTCGCCATCGACCGCGTCGCCGACGATGCGCTGGTCGACTGGTTCGAGGCGCGCTGGACCGGCGTGGAGCTCGTGTCCGAGGGCCTCGACGAACCGGTCGTGATCGGAACCGACCCGGAATGGACGGTCATCGTCGACAGCATCGACGGCACGCGCGGCCTCATGTACGACAAGCGGCCGGCGTGGTGCCTTGCCGCGGCGGCACCGCACGGCGGCTCCCTCCGTGACGTGGTGGCGGCAGCGATGACCGAGCTGCCCACCACGAAGCAGGGCCTGACCGACCAGCTCAGCGCCACCCGCGGGAGCGGCGTGATCGCCGAACGCGTCGATGTGCGCGATGGTCGGCGTCGCGCGTTGTCGGTGCGACCGTCGACCGCCACCGACCTCGAGCACGGCTTCGCGGTGGTCTCCAAATTCTTCATCCCCGGGAAGATCGCGTTGGCCGAGCTCGAGACCGAGCTGTTCGCGCGCCTCGGCAGCCGCGAGGTCTTCGACGACGAGTACATCTCGTCGGGTGGTCAGCTGCACGAGCTCATCGCGGGCCGTGACCGCTTCGTGGCCGACCTGCGACCGCTCGTCGACCCCGACGCGTTCGCGTGCCATCCGTACGACGTGTGCACCGCGATGCTGCTCGAGGAGGCCGGCGGGATCGTGACCGATCCGCGCGGGGGGCCGCTCGACGCGCCGCTGGACACGACGACTTCGGTCGCCTGGGCGGGGTACGCGAACCCGACGCTCGCCGAGCGCATCGGTCCGATCCTCGCCGACGTGGTCGATGGCCTCACGCGTCGGTGAGGCACCGGGGCGCCTCGACCTGCTGGGAGGTGTCGCCGACTACGCCGGTGCGCGCGTGCTCGAGGTCGCGACGCAGCTCACCACCACGGTGGTCGCCCAACCCGACGATGCGCTCGTCGTGGGCCCGGCGCGGTTGACCGCAGAGGAGATCGACGCGCTGGCCATGCTCCCGTACGGGGACGTGCGCGACGCGCTGTCCTCGCACCCCACGTGGACGCACTACGTGCTGGGGGTGGCGCTGGTGCTCGTGCGCCACCGCGTGCTCGCACCGCCGCGGGCGCGGCTGTCGATCACGTCCGACGTGCCGAGATCGGTCGGCGTGTCGTCGAGCGCGGCACTCGAGGTCGCCACCGCGCGGGCGCTCGGCGCCGGTGACGTCGAGCCCCTCCGGCTCGCGGCGCTGTGCCAGGAATCCGAGAACCATGTCGTCGGCGCGCCGTGCGGGATCATGGACCAGGTCGTCGTGACCATGGGCCGGGCAGGCGCGGTGCTGCCGATCCGGTGCCGACCCGCGGCCGTCGACCCGATGGTGTCGCTGCCCGAGGGCGTCGAGGTCGTGGGGATTCCGACGGGCGCGGAGCACGACGTGAGCGGCCTGCCCTACCGGCGGGCCCGCGCTGCCGCGTTCATGGGCAAGCGCATCGTCGAGCAGCGGACGGCGCGATCATGCGAATGGGTGAGCGAGCTGCCGGCCGACGTCGTGGCCGATCTGCCCGAGGTGCTCGACGGCGCGACGTTCCTCGACCGCTGGGGCACGACCGACGACCCACTCACGTCGATCGATCCCGACGAGACGTATCCGGTGCGGGCGGCGACCGCGTTCGGCGGCGAGGAGCACCGACGCAGCGGTGACCTGCTCGACGCGCTCGCGGAGGGCGCGCTCGACTCGATCGGTCCGATCATGGCCGCCAGCCATGCGGGCTACGACGCGATGGGGCTCGGCCATCCGGCGGCCACCGCGGCAGTGGCGCGGCTGCACGACCGTCACGGCGTCCACGGCGCCCGTTCGAGCGGCGGCGGATCCGGCGGCACCGTCGTCGTCGTGTGCGAACGTGGTGCGCTCGACGACGTCGACGATCTGATCCGATGAACGTGAGGAGACCATGACCGATCGCACCGTCCTCGTCACCGGCGGCGCCGGGTACATCGGGAGCCACACGTGCGTGGTGCTCCTCGAAGCCGGCCTGCGCGTGGTCGTCCTCGACAACCTCGACAACAGCAGCGTGGTCGCGCTCGAACGGGTCGCGGAGCTGGTGCCCGCGGCCGCGGAACGGCTGGTGTTCGTCGAGGGGGACATCCGCGAGCCCCGCGACCTCGACCGCGCCTTCGACCACGGTGGCGTCGACGCGGTGGTGCACTTCGCGGGGCTGAAAGCCGTCGGCGAATCGGTCGAAGTCCCGCTGCGCTACTACGACAACAACGTCGGCGGCACCGTGCAGCTCCTGCACGCGATGGAGCGCCACGACGTGCGAGACGTCGTGTTCTCGTCGTCGTGCACCGTCTACGGCGATCCCGACATCGTGCCCATCACCGAGGACTCCGCGCTCGGGGCCAGCAGTCCGTATGGCCGCACGAAGCTGCACATCGAGGAGATGCTGCGCGACGTCGCGCACACCGGCGGATGGCGCATCGCGTTGCTGCGCTACTTCAACCCGGTCGGCGCGCACCCGAGCGGGCTCATCGGCGAGGATCCCGTCGGCATCCCCAACAACCTGATGCCGTACATCATGCAGGTGGCGGTGGGCCGTCGCGACCACCTCACCGTGCACGGCGGCGACTACCCGACCCCCGACGGCACCTGCATCCGCGACTACCTGCACGTGGTCGACCTGGCCGAGGGCCACCTCGCCGCGCTCGAACACCTCGACGCGATCGACGGCGCGGTGGCGGTCAACCTCGGGACCGGCACCGGCAGCTCGGTGCTCGACGTCGTGCGCGCCGCGTCCGACGCGGTCGGGCGCGACCTCCCCCACGAGATCGGACCGCGGCGTGCCGGCGACGTGGTCGCGGTGTGGGCCGATCCCGCCCTCGCCGCCTCGCTGCTCCACTGGCGGGCGACGCGCACGCTCGCCGACATGTGCGCCGACCACTGGCGCTGGCAGTCGCAGAACCCCGAGGGGTATGACAGCTGAGGTCCCGGCTCCCATTGCGCTTTTGGCGCCCTTGGCCCGGGTTATAGGCCGTCGGACGGTGACAGAACGGGGAGGCGCCAGGGCGGAGAGAGGGCCGCGGGCGTCGAAACCTCTAGATCTCCATGCTGCGGCGATGACCGTCGAACTGATGCCGGCACCGTCCGACGAGCAGACGATGCTCGTCGACGCGTCGGTGCGCTTCATCGAGTCCGAACACCCGATGGCCGCCGTCCGCCAGCGCGCGGACGGTGCTGATCACGACGACGACACCTACCGCGGGACCGCGGCCGAGCTCGGCTGGTTCGGCGTGCTCGCCGACGACGCGCACGGCGGCGGGTCGGTGTCGGGCAACGGCGTGCTCGACGCCGCGCTCATCGCCGCCGAGCGCGGCGCGCGCCTGCAGCCGGGCCCGTTCGTGGGCCACTGCGTGGTCGTCGACGCGCTCACGTCGGCCGGATCGCACGGCGCGGTCCTCGACGACCTCGTCGCCGGACGCGCGTGGGCGTCCTGGGCCGACGGTTCCGTCGCCGGGTGCGAGCTCCGGGACGAGGGTGACGGCCTGCGCCTCGGCGGGGTGATCCCGGTCGTGGCCGACGGAGCCGCGTGCACCTGGCTGCTCGTCGCTGCCAACGCCTCGGACGGTCTCGCACAGGTGCTCAGCACCAAGCCCTTCCGCGACGTCGTGCGCGACTCGCGGAACTGGTCCGGCCGCGTCAGCTGAACCCCTTTGGCGCCCTCGAGCAGGCTCAGACACCGTCGAACGGTACGAAAACGGAATGCGTACCGGGGTCAGTCGCCGAGGATCTCGTCGGGGGTGAGGAAGGGGGCGGAGAGCTTGGCGCTGAGGCCGCCGTCGAGGGAGATGGCGACGCCGGTGAGGAAGCCGGCCCGGTCCGACGCCAGGAACCGCGCCAGCTCGGCGACGTCCTCGGGACGACCGAGGCGCCGGATCGGGATCTGAGCCCGGTAGTAGTCCGGGTCGGGGGCGAAGCTCAGGAACGCGGGAGTCTCGATCGGACCTGGGCAGATGGCCACGGCCCGGATGCCGAAGCGACCGTTCTCGACCGCGGTGCTGCGGGTGAGCGCGATCACGCCCGCCTTGGCGCTCCCGTACGCGGCCCGGTCGCGAGGCGCGCCCAGCGCCGCGTTCGACGCGGTGTTCACGATCACACCCGACCACCGCTCGGTCATGTATCGCAGCGCGGCGCGCGTTCCGTAGAGCACGCCGCAGAGGTTCACCCGGAGCATCTCGGCGAACGTCTCGTCGGACGTGTTCGCGACGGTGCCCGGGAGCCCGTACCCGGCGTTGTTGTGCAGCACGTCGAGCTGGCCGAAGCGCGCCACCGCGTCATCGATCATGGCGTCGACTGCAGCGGAGTCGCTGACGTCGGCCGCATGCGCGTGCGCGACACCACCCGCGGCGCGGATCTGCTCGACCGTGGCCTGCGCCGTGTCGGCGTCGACGTCGTTCACGACGACCGTCGCGCCCGCACCCGCGAACCCGACCGCGCTGGCGCGCCCGATCCCGGACCCCGCCCCGGTGACGACCACGACCCGACCGTCGAACTCCCTGTCCGCCATGGCCCTCTTCCTACCACCCCGTCTTTTCTCACCGTCCGAGGGCCTATGTTGCGGCCCAAGGGCGCCAAAACGGAGAGTGGGGATGGGCGGGGCCGCGGTCCCACCCGACCTGCCGGTGAAGGCGCGCGCGGTTCGGCGAGTCGATCCAGCTCCTCAACGGGTACGGGCTCACCGAGACCACCTCAGCCGTGGTCACCAACGTCGGCATCGAGTTCGTCGAGCACCCCGACAGCGTCGGGCGGCCCAACCTCACCGCCGACCTCGCGATCGTCGATCCCGACGGTCACGAGCTCGGCGTGGGCGAGGTCGGCGAGCTCACGTTCCGGTCCCCGCAGGTCGTCAAGGGCTACCGGGAGGACGAGGCAGCCACCGCGGCGGTGTTCGTCGACGGCTGGTTCCACTCCGGCGACGTCGGCTTCGTCGACGACGAGGGCTACGTGTACGTCGTCGATCGCATCAAGGACGTCGTGATCCGCGGTGGCGAGAACGTGTACTGCGCCGAGGTCGAGGCACTGCTGCTCGTGGACGCGCTGCCGAAGACGGCGACCGAGAAGGTGGCGAAGCAGGTGCTGCGCGAGCAGCTCACCGCCGTCGGCGACGACGTCGAACGGACGTGGTGACCGTCGAGTTAGTCTCCCGCCCATGCGGCAACTGCTGAGCGACGTCACCGTCGTCGAGCTGGCGAGCGACACCGCGGGCTCGTACTGCGGCAAGGTCTTCGCCGACCTCGGCGCCGACGTGCTGAAGCTCGAGACGCCGGAGGGCGACCCCGAACGTCAGCACCCCGAGCGCTTCGTCCCCTTCAACACCAACAAGCGCGCCGAACTGGTCGCGACCGACGAGGCCGGGCGCGATCGCGTGCTCGAGCTCCTTGCGGCGGCCGACGTCGTCGTCGAGAGCCAGGGCGAAGGCGACCTGGCGCGCTTCGGCCTCACACGCGACGCGGTGCGCGCGGAGCTCCCCTCGCTCGTCGTCACCACGATCAGCGGCTTCGGTACGACCGGCCCGTACGCGGCGTACACGTGGTCCGACCTCGTGGCGCAGACCGCGGCCTGGGTCACGTTCCCCCAGGGCCGGGCGGTCGAGATCCCGGTGAAGTCGCCGCGCGTCGCCGCGCTCTGCTCCGTGGGCCACACCGCCGCCCTCGGTGCGCTGTCCGGTGTGCTGCGCGCCCGGGCGTCGGGCGCGGGTGCCCACGTCGACTGCGCCGCGTTCGAGGCGCTCGGCACCATCCCCGCCCGGGTGTGCCGCTACCTCGGATGGGAGTACGCCGAGCACGTGCCGCTGCTCCTCGCCGCCAACGCCGCCGACACGCTGCTGCCCACCGGCGTCTTCCCGTGCGCCGACGGCTACGTCTCGATGATGTCGACGCCACAGCAGCTCGAGGAGATGCTCGAGGTCCTCGACGACGACGCGCTCAAGGCGGCGTTCGCGCGCCCCGACGCGTTCGGCAACCCGGAGACCAAGGAGATCCTCGACATCGCGCTCTACCCCTGGCTGTTCGAGCACACCCGGGCCGAGGCGACGGCGCTGGCGCAGGCCGCGCAGTGGCCGTTGGCCGGCGTGTACACGCCCGCCGAGGTGATGGAAGCCGACCACTTCTACCAGCGCGGGTTCTGGACCGACTCCGACGACCCCGTGTTGGGCCCCGTGCTCCTCCCGGGGGCGCCGTACCGGCATGCCGAGGGCGGCTGGCGCCTGCACCACGCGGCCCCCACACCGCCGGCCGCGGGCACCCGCGTCGAGCTCCCCCGGCACGAGCCACCTGCAGTCGGCACCCGCAGCGCCGACGAACCGCCGCTGCGCGGCATCCGGGTCCTCGACTTCACCACCGTGTGGTCCGGGCCCTACCTCACCCAGCTGCTCGCCGACCTCGGCGCCGAGGTGATCAGGGTCGAGAACCCGTCGGTGTTCCCCCCCACCACCAAGGGCTACCTCGCTCGCCCCGACCCGAACATGCTGCTCGGCAGCCTGCTGTCGATGTACGCGCCCGCGGTCGACGGCGTCGAAGACCGCCCCTACAACCGGCACGCGATGAACAACTCGATCGCGCGCAACAAGCTGTCGTGCACCATCGACCCTCGACGTCCGGAAGCTCGCGAGCTGCTCATGCGCCTGGTCGAGCACTCCGACGTGTTCGTCGAGAACCTCAAGATGTCGACGCTGCACCAGATCGGCATCCACGAGACCCAACTGCTCGAGCGCAACCCGCGCCTGCTCGTGCTGCGCATCCCGCCCGCCGGCCTCACCGGCGACTACGCCAACTACACCGGCTTCGGTGCGCAGTTCGACGGCCTGAGCGGCTTCGCGCAGCTCATCGGTCACCACGACATCGAGATGGTCGAGACGCCGGCGACCATGTACATGGACGCGGCCACCGGGCCCGCCGGCGCGTTCGCGGTGCTCGCCGCGCTCCACTACCGCGCCGCCACCGGGCGGGGGCAGCTCATCGAGCTCGCGCAGATCGAGAACGTGCTCAACCAGCTCGGCGACGCGTTCCTCGACGTGCAGCTCGGTCGCGACACACCGCGTACGGGCAACCGCGACCCCGAGCAGGCGCCGCAGGGCATCTACCGGTGCCGCGCCGATGAGAGCCTGCTCGCGATCACCGCGCGCAACGACGCCGAATGGGAGGCGCTCGCTCGCGCGATCGGACGGGCCGACCTCGTCGCGGACCCGCGGTTCGCCACCGTCGCCGGTCGCTACGAGCACCACGACGAGCTCGACGCCGCCATCAGCGCGTGGACCCAACAGCAGGACCTGATGGACGCGTTCCACACACTGCAGCAGGCCGGTGTCACCGCGGGGCCGCAGTTCACCGAGGAGTTGCTCGCTGACGATCCGCACGTCGCCGCGCGCGAGTGGATCCGCCCGTTGGCGAGCCGTGACGTCGGGACGTACCCGCACATCGGGTTCGCGTTCCGCGGGATCCCGCAGGCGTGGGACCGGGGCTCGCCGGTGCTGGGCGAGGACAACGACTACGTGTTCCGCAAGGTCGTGCAGCTCGACGACGAGGAGTACCAGCGCTACGTCGACGCCAAGATCATCGTCGACGACTACCTCGACGCCGACATGAACCCGGTCTGAGGCCGACGACGAGAGGCAGGCGCACGTGAAGTTCTCCACCGGCCTCCCGGGGATCAACCTCTACCCGCCGATCACGAACGACTGGGAGCGGTCGATGGCACCGGCCGGGTATCAGCTCGTCGCGCGCACCGCCGACGAGCTCGGGTTCCACTCGCTCGCGATCCCGGAGCACATCGTGATCCCCAACGACATGGTCGAGCTCATGGGCCCGTCGTGGTCGCACGCGTTCACGGCGATGAGCTTCGTGGCCGGCGCGACGTCGCGCATCGTCGTCGACTCCTCCGTCATCGTCCTGCCGTACCACGACCCCGTCGTGTTCGCCAAGGCGGTGTCGACGCTCGACGTGCTCTCGGGTGGGCGTGTGCGCGTGTCGATCGGCGTCGGACACGCCGAGCGCGAGTTCGAGATCCTGCGGGTGCCGTTCCACGAGCGCGGCGCGCTCACCGACGAGTACCTCGACGCGATCATCGAGCTCTGGACCGCCGACGCGCCCGAGCACCACGGCCGCCACATCGACTTCGCCGACATCGCCTTCGCGCCGAAGCCGGTCCAGCAGCCGCACCCGCCGATCTGGGTGGGAGGCAACTCGCGCGCCGCCATGCGGCGAGCGGCTCGTCACGACGGCTGGTATCCGTGGCTCATCACCGCCGCGGAGCTCCCCGAGTGCCTCGAGTACATCGGTGCCCAGCCCGGCTTCGCGGCGCGGACGCGCCCGTTCGACGTCGTGCTGCCCCTGACGACCCTGGCCGTCGACGAGCACCACCGGCCCCTCGACGGCGACCTCGGGCGCGCGCACGTCCCCGCCGGCACGCAGGCAACCATCGACGCGGTCGGACATCTGGCCGAGCTCGGGGTCACGTGCACGTCGGTGCCCACGCCGCCCACACGCTCGCTCGACGAGCACCTCGACCATCTCCGCTGGGTGGCCGAGGAGATCATCCCCGCGTTCCCCGACCACTGACCGCCGGCAGGAGACAGCACGCATCATGGCGACGTTCACCGATCCCGTCCACGACGAGTTCGCGAGTTGGTTCCTCGGCCTCGCGCCCTACGGCGGCGCCGACGTCGGTGAGATCGACGCGCTCGTCCCCCTCGTGAAGGACGGCGACGACGGCTCGTTCTACGAGGCGTGCGCGGCCACCGCCACCGCACGCATCGCCGAGGGTGACTCGGCGGCGAAGTCCGGACACCTCGAATCCGCCTACGACTGCTACCTCCGCGCCGCCCTGTTCCTCGCGGTCGGGATCCATCCGCTCTACGGCACCCCGGTCGACCCGCGTCTGCGCGACGGCTTCCACCTCGGGATGGCGACGTTCGAGAAGGCGCTGCGCCTCGGGGTCGTGCGCGCGGAGCCCGTCGACATCCCCTACGAGTCCACCAAGATCCCGGCGTGGTTCCTGCGGGCACCGGGACACGAGGACGAGCGGCGCGCGTGCATCCTCGTCGGCGGCGGCTGGGACTCCACCATGATCGAGAACTTCCTCGGCATGGGCGCAGCCGCGCTCCGGCGCGGTTACCACGTCCTGCTGCACGACGGTCCCGGGCAGGGGTCGCTCCTCGTCGACGAGGGTCTCACCCTGCGCCACGACTGGGAGCAGGTGGTCACGCCGGTGGTCGACGCCGCGCTCGGCATCGACGTCGTCGACCCCGACCAGCTGGTGTACGAACCGTGGAGCCTCGGCGGCTTCATGGCCCCGCGCGTCGCCGCCTACGAGCACCGCCTGGCCGCGGTGATCGCCGACCCCGGACAGATGGACGTGGGCGGCAAGATCACCGGCCCCCTGCAGATGCGGGGACTCGACGCCGCCGCCATCGCCAAGCTGCCCGAGCTCTCCGCGTCGGACGAGAAGGCGATCATGGACTTCTTCGACGGCAATCGCCCGCTGCACTGGAAGATCGTGCAGCGCGGCTTCTGGACCAACAGGGGCGGCGACCTCTCGGGTTTCATCGCCGAGATGATGAAGTGGAAGCTCACCCCCGAGGAGATCGCCGGCATCACGACGCCGATGCTGGTGACCGCGGCGCAGTCCGACCCGGTGTCGTCGGACTCGAAGGCGCTGTACGACGCGCTCCCCGGACCGAAGACGTTCCTGCAGTTCACCGACGCCGAGGGCGCGGGCATGCACTGCGAGATCCTGAACCGGTCGATGGCCAACCGGCGCATCCTCGACTGGGTGGACGACACGCTGGCGACGGTACGCTCCGCGCAAACATCTGGATGATTCTCGGAGGATGAGCACGGCCATGGAGCACCCGCGGCAGTACGCGACCACGGCGCCCGACCGCCCGGCCACCATCGACGCATCGACCGGCGCCGTCCGCACGTTCCGCGAGCTCGACCAGCGCGCCAACCAGGTCGCGCACGCGCTGCGTGGCGCCGGCCTGCGCACCGGTGACCACGCGGCCATCGTGATGGACAACCGGCTCGAGTACCTCGACGTCCTGTGGGGTGCCATGTGCGCCGGCCTCTACGTCACCCCCGTCAACTGGCACCTCGCCGCCGACGAGGTGTCGTACATCGTCGACGACTGCGGCGCGAGCGCGCTGTTCGTGGCCGCCGATGCGACCGACTCGGTGGCCGACCTCGGTCGTGACGCCCGCGCCCTGCGGCTGGCGGTCGGTGGCGCGCTCCCCGGCTTCGACGACTTCGAGACCGTGCTCGCGGCCCAGCCGACCGGTCCGGTCGACGACGAGGCCGAGGGCAGCTGGATGTTCTACTCGTCGGGCACGACCGGCCGCCCGAAGGGCATCAAGCCGCCGACCATCGGCGCGCCGTTGGGTTCGCCGAACGCGTTCTCCGGCCTGGTCGGCGGGCTCTTCGGTGTCGGCGAGGGCTCGGTGTACCTGTGCCCGGCGCCGCTCTACCACTCCGCGCCGGCCGGCTGGTCGACGACGTCACAGCGTCTGGGTGCGACGGTCGTGGTCATGCACAGCTTCGATGCCGAAGCGTGCCTCGCGGCCATCGAGCGGTATCGGGTCACCCACGTGCAGTTCGTGCCCACGCACCTCGTGCGCATCCTCAAGCTCGACCAGGAGGTGCGCGCCCAGTACGACCTCTCGAGCCTCCAGGTCATCGTGCACGCGGCGGCACCCTGTCCGCCCGACGTGAAGCGCGGCGCGATCGAGTTCTTCGGACCGATCCTGCACGAGTACTACGCCGGCAGCGAGGGCGGCGGGTTCTGCTACATCGACTCGAACGACTGGCTCGCCCACCCGGGATCCGTCGGCAAGCCGCTCCTCGGCGCCGCGCACGTCACCGACGAAGACGGCAACGAGTTGCCGACGGGCGAGGCCGGACAGATCTGGTTCGAGTCCTCCAACCGCTTCGAGTATCACGGCGACAAGCAGAAGACGGCCGAGGCCTGGAACGACCGCGGGTGGATGACGCTCGGCGACGTCGGCTACCAGGACGACGAGGGATACCTCTACCTCACCGACCGCGTGTCGAACATGATCATCTCGGGCGGCGTGAACATCTACCCACGCGAGACGGAAGACGTGCTCATCGGCCACCCCGCGGTGCACGACGTCGCCGTCATCGGCATCCCGCATCCGGAGATGGGTGAGTCGGTGCGCGCGGTCGTGCAGCTCGCGGTGCCGGCCGACGACGAGGAAGCGATGGCCGACGAGCTGCGCCGGTACTGCCGCGACCGGCTCTCGCACTTCAAGTGCCCGACGTCGGTCGTGTTCGTGGAGGAGCTGCCCCGACTCCCGAGCGGCAAGCTCGCCAAGCGCCTCTTCTCGGACGACGTCCGGGGACTCACGCCGCCCGGATGAGCGCTCCGGTCCTCCGGTCCCACCGCGACGTCACGCCCGAGTTCCTCACCGAGTCGCTGCGCGCCGCCGGCTGGATCGGCGACGCCGCGGTGATGGATGTCGACGTCAACACCATCGGCGCAGGCCAGATGGGCATCTGCGCGCGCTACGAGCTGCGCCTCGACCGCGCGGTCGAGGGTGCGCCGGGGCGCGTCGTCGGCAAGTTCGCCGCGGAGGACGACGCCGCCCGCGCGTTCATGGCGTCGAGTGGCTACCGCAACGAGCTGTGCTTCTACCAGCACTTCGCGACGCGGGTGACGATCCGCGCGCCGCGCTGCGCGTACGCCGCCATCGACGACGAGGGCTGGTTCACGTTGCTGCTCGAGGACCTTGCCCCGCTCCAACCCGGCGACCAGCTGCGCGGCTGCACGGTGCCCGAGGTGGAATCCGCGGTGCGAGAACTGGTCGGGTTGCACGCGCCGTTCTGGGACTCGCCCGAGCTCGACGACCACGCGTGCTTCGCCGGCCACGCATTCGCCGATCCGACCGTGCTGGCCGAGGGGCTTCAGGGCGTCGTCCCCGGGTTCGTCGAGCGCTACGCCCACGCGTTCGCGCCCGACGAGGTCGACTTCTACGAGCGCCTCGCGACGTCGGCGCGGGGGTGGATCGAGGCCCGCCCGGCGTCCCGCAGCCTCGTGCACAGCGACTACCGGCCTGACAACCTCCTCTTCGGCGCCGACCCGGTGCGCCCGCAGGTCGCGGCGGTCGACTGGCAGGGCTTCGGCCGCGGCTGCGCGCTCTCCGACGTGTCGTTCGTCGTCGGCAACGCGCTCACCGCCCACGATCGGCGTGCACACGAGGAGCGCATCGTGCGCGAATACCACGACGCCCTCGTCGCCGCCGGCGTCGGGGAGTACTCGTTCGCCGAGTGCTGGGACGACTACGGGCGTTCGCTGCTCTCCGCGCTGCTCACCACGATCTTCGGTGCCATGTACGGCGCCCGTACCGCACGCGGCGACGAGATGTTCGTCGTGATGGGCGGACGCCATGCCCGCCAGATCCTCGACCTCAACGTCGACTCGCTCCTCGACTGACCCCGTTTTGGCGTGGCTGGTGTGCCGTCACGGCACACGAGCCACGCCGAAACGAGCAGGGGTCGGCTAGGCCACCGGTTCCTGGGCCCGCAGCATCAGGTCGCGGACCTTGGGCATGGCGGCGTGGACCTCGGCCATGCGCCCCTTCACCTCGTCGGCCAACGCGGGCGCGTTGCAGTTGCCGAGCATGTCGGGAAGGTGCTGCTCGACGCACGCGAGCGTGAACTCGATGGGATCACCCACCGCGAGCTCGTCGATGCGCACGACGGTGTTCCCGACGTCGGCCTGGTCGATGTAGTGGTAGTGCGGCTCCTGCTCGAAGCAGTCGAAGCGCAGGTGCTCGAGCCCGTCGTCGGTACCGAGGACGTGCAGCGTCGCGCCGCGGTCGTCGAACACGACCACGGGGTTGACCGCACCCTCGAAGGTGTCGGCCAGGATCTCGTTGGTGAGCCGGCGCGACTCGATCACGAGCTGCACCGCGCCAGCCTCGACCGGGATGCAGTGCTCCTCCACCATCGGGATGGGCAGACGGTCGTAGCGGTTGCCCCTGCGGTACGGGGAGTCCGGACGGTCGATGGCCATGGTCAGCTCCTCAGCAGTCTTTGGATCGGGGCTTGACGTAGTGGTCGAGCTCGCGCTGCATGTTCAACAGGTTCATCTCCTGGCGGGTGCTCAAACGCAGGCCGTCGCAGCCCCACGAGTGGAGCCCGGCCTGCACCTCCCCCATGTTCGCGAAGTCCTGGCTCGGGATCACACCCCAGACCTCGTCGTCGTGGGCGGCGAAGTCGCGCACCAGCTCCGGCGCTCCGTTCGACGGGGGGAACAGCCGCAGCGCCCACATGTCGAAGATGCACGAGTCGGGATCGTCGCCGTTCGGCCGAGCGCGGTACATGAAGCAGTTGGCCAGGCTCACCAGCATCACCAGGTTGGGGAACACCGAGAACACGCCGGTGCCCTCGGCCCGCTGCTCGGGTGAGAGCTCGGGGAACTGGAGACCGAGCTCGTCGGCGCGCGCCGCGACCAGCTTCGAGAACTCGGTCGCGGCGGTGGACCCCTCGGGGATGTCCATGGTGCGCAGCCGGGTCGCGGCGGCCATGTCGTCGTCGGAGTAGAGGCCGCCGTCGAACGAACGACCGAGATGCATCACCTGCTGGTAGAGGAGCTCGCGGTCGTCCCACTCGTCGGGCGTCATGCCGTAGCGCTTCGACGGCCCCGCGCCGCGCACGGTCACGTAGCGCGCGTGGCCGTTGTCGAACTGCTCGTAGCGCATGGCGGTGTCGTCGGACCACTGCAGCAGCTGCGGGTGCGTGCCGTAGTTGTGGTAGCCCTCGTGGAAGGCGTCGAGTGCGGCCTTCCAGTTCGCGGGCAGCACGGTCGTGCGGTACCAGAGGAAGCGCATGCTCTCGAGGTGGAGGGGGTCGAACCACTCCCCGAGCGGCGAGAGGTGCTCGTCGAGCGATCGCGCCGCGGAGTCGGCACACACCCACACGAAACCCCAGCGGCGTTCGCAGCGCAGCTCCCCGAGTCGCAACGCGGGGGTGTCGAGCGACGTGATGCCGAACTCCTCGGGGTCGAGCACGAACGCGCACGATCCGTCGAGGTTCCACCGCCACCCGTGGAATGGGCACGTGATCTGACCGTCGGCCAGCGCACCACACCCATGGGCCAGCCGCGTCCCGCGGTGCCGGCACGAGTTGTAGAAACTCCGGATCTCGCCGTCGGCATCGCGGACCACCAGGATCGACTGGTCGGCGATCCGGTAGTCGAGGTAGTCGCCGGGCGACGGGAGCTCCTCTTCGCGACACGCCACCTGCCACGTGCGCGGCCAGAGCCGCGCGGTCTCCACCTCCGTGAACGCGCGCGTCGTGTAGCGCTCCTTCGGGATGAAGGCCGGGCCGAGATCCCACCGTGAGTCCCAGGTCACGAAGCCATCATGTCACCGCTCGCCGTGCTCGACCTACTGGTCGGTGAGCCGAAGAACGGCCGCCTACGCCATCGCACCGTCCGCGGTCGTCGTCGTGTCGACGTCACGCGCATCGCCTCCGCGTACGAACATCATGATGCTCACGATCACGACCCACACGAGGAACGCGACGAATCCCGCGAACGCGACGTAGAAGAAGGCGTCGCGCGTCGAAGACACGACGGGACCACCGACGATTCCGAGCACCGCGACGATGAGACCGAGCCAACCGATGATCGGCGGCAGCACGTGACGCCGGATGATGAGCAAGGAGAAGGCGCCGACGAACACCGCCGCGCCGAACATCGTCGCGACCGCGATGTTCGAGCTGAGAATGTAGAAGTATCGGATCTGCGAACCCTCGAACGTGTGCGTCCCGATCACGGGGATCACGGCGAGGCTGACGGCACCGATCGTCGCCATCACCGCCGCGAAGACCGCTCCCGCGAGCGCGGTGACCGTCAACCGCGGCGATCCGCCTTCACCGCGTCGCATCAGACGCCACACCGATCCCAACCACCAGAACAGCGCGATGACCGCCAGACCGCCGGTGGTGGCAGCCCACCGGATCTTGTTGCCGTTGTCACCGATGAAGTCCGCGATCTTGCGGGCCGAGTCTCCCGTCTTCGGCGGATACCCCGGCAGGATCGCCGTGATCGCAACGAGCACGACGAACAGGATCCCCCCGAGCGCGCCCCAACGCTCCCAATTGCGGTCGTCCATGACACCCCTCCACCAAACGGTCCACCCGTGAGAGGCATGGTGCGCCCCGGACCGCCCGATTACAAGAACCCCAGACGGTGCGGCAGTGCTGGACGCCCAGTCGAAGGTGTGAGCGGGCGCCCCGCCACGGTCGCTACTTCACAGCGCGGCGTGCAGTGAGCCAGGTTCCCCACCCGGCTTCGGCGGTGCTCCCGTCCCACGTCCCGGGCAACGCGCGCAACACCTCTGCTGGCGGCAGGTAGATCGGCGTCTCCTCACCGTTCGTGCTGACCCACACCACGACACCGTCGTCGGCCAGCACCCGTGCGATCTCGGTCGGGAACAAGAACATGTTGACCATGGCGACCACGGCCGCCGAGCCCGCGCGCAACGGCAGCATCGATGCGTCGGCTTGGACCAGGCGACCTCGGGACGGGGCATGGCGGAGCATCGCTCGCGAGAGATCGAGCGACACCACGTCGCGGAACGCACGCTGCAGGTCGGCAGTGGTGTTCCCGGTTCCGGAGCCCACCTCCACGCACCATCCGCGCGGGAAGGGCCCGCCGCGGGCGAGCGCGTCGTCGAGCGCGTCATGACGCTCAGGGACGTCGTGATCGCGCCACCCCGCCGCGCTGGCCTCGAACAGCGAGGTGATCTGCGCCACTCGTTCCGGCGTCCATGCGGCGCGGTCCATGGCGATCTCCCGCGTCAACGCTTGCATCGGACGCGCGGCTTCTCCCCATTCAGGCCGCCCGGGCCGCTCCGGTACCACCCTTGGCAACTCGACCATGCTCATCGAACGCGTCCCAGCGTGAAGACGCAGCTGTCTGCTCGTCGGGCCTCAGATGCGTTCAGAACCTGCACGCGTTCATGGTCGCGCCGTCGCGCGCGCCGCTCGCAACCTACTTCGTTCCCACGATGCAGCGCGCCACACCCGGAACCCGGACCTTGCCGTCCTTCTCGTACGCGCTCACCTGCGCGACGGCGTTCGCGCGAATGCGATCCCGCGCCGGTTCGTCGACCTGCTGCAGCGCCGCGACAGCGAGCGAGACGTGCTCACTGATCATCTCCCAATACTCCTCCGGGGATCGCGTCACGAGCTCGACGTCGACGTCCCACTCGACGACGTCGTGCAGCCCCGCGTCCTCGTACAGGGCACTGACACATCCCGGGGACGCGCACCGAAACATGTTCGGTCCGTCGGGGTCGGGTGACGGCAGCTTCGCTTCGGTGGCGATCGCGCGCATCGCGACTGCCGTCCACGGGTTCTCGTCGGGCTTGACCCACACCGACGAGCAGAGACGTCCGCCGGGCTTCAACACGCGCGCGAGCTCGGCCGTCGCCTCGGCCATGTCGGGGAAGAACATGTACCCGAAGCGCACGGAGACGCTGGCGAACGTGGCGTCGTCGAACGGCAGATCATCGGCGCTGCACACCTTGGTCTCGACATTGGCGATCCCTTGCGCCCGGGCTCGTCGCGCCGCGATCTCCAACATCTCCGGGACGAGATCGGTCAGCACGACGCGTCCCTGCGGCGCCAGCCTCGCGATGCCCAACCCCGGCTCACCCGTGCCCGAGGCGATGTCGAGGTGCTGCTGATCCACCGCGATGTCGAGACGCTCGATCATCGCGGCACCGACCGGGCCCAGCTGATCCATGATGACCGAATCCCACTTCTCCCAGCCCGCGGACAGCCCGGCCCACGTCACCCGCTGACCGTCTCGGATCTCGTCGGCGCTCGACATCGGCCCTCCCGCGCTCGAGGCACTCACCAACCATGGAGACCGTCTCGGCGAGCGACAGAGTGCCCCGTCGACACGGTGGTGCGACAGCTGTGACGTCAGACGCCACACGCAACCGGAGAGTAGGCCGCGGAATCTCCGTAGGATGGCGATGGCGCCGGGCACACCGGCAGGAAGGAGGGTCGTCGTGAGCGACCTGGGTCTGCAGCGCGGGAGTGTCGCGCTCCGTTCGTCGGGGCCGATCACGTTCGGTCCGGACGGAGTCCTCTTCGTCGCCGACAACGCGACCGCCACCATCCACGCGATCGACGTCGGTGAGACCGGACCGGCCGCAGGTGCGGAGCCGTTCGATCTCGAACACGTCGACGAGCGGGTGGCGTCGTACCTCGGCGCCGCGGCGGGCGACGTGGCCATCCACGACCTCGCCGTCCACCCGGTGACGCACGGGGTGTACCTGTCGGTCCAGCGCGGTCACGGCGACGACGCCCGCGCGGTGCTCGTGCGCATCGACCACCTCGACGGCTCCGTGAGCGACGTCGACCTCACCGACGTCCCGACCGCGTCGGTCACGATCGACGACGCACCCGACGAGACCGATGGCCGCAGCGACGTCACGCTCCCCACCGACGGGAGCGGTGAGGAGCTCACGTTCGGCGACCGCACCATCCGCATCCTGAAGCGTCCGATCCGCATGGCGACCATCACCGATCTCGCCTACGTCGATGGCGCGCTGCTGGTGGCCGGGCTGTCGAACGAAGAGTTCGCGTCGAAGCTGCGCCGCATCCCGTTCCCGTTCGGGAGCGACGTCCAGGCCAACAACCTCGAGATCTTCCACGTGTCGCACGGACAGTGGGAGACGGCCGCGCCGATCCGTACGTTCGTCCCCTACGAGGGCGGACGGAGCATCCTGGCCAGCTACACGTGCACGCCGGTCGTGCACTTCCCGCTCGACGACGTCGAGCGCGACACGAAGATCGTCGGTCGCACCGTCGCCGAACTGGGCGCGATGAACCAGCCGCTCGACATGGTGTCGTGCACCATCGGCGGCGAAGAGCACGTGCTCGTGGCCAACAGCTCGCACGGGTTGATCAAGATCGCCACGCGACACATCGACGACCAGCCCGCGCTCACCGAGCCGAAGGGTCCGGTCGGTGTGCCTCGCGAGGTCGAGGACCTGCGGGGCATCGTCAAGCTCGAGAACCTCAACGGCAGTCACATCCTCGTGCTGCAGGTCGACGACGCCGGCGACAAGCACCTCCGCTCGCTGAAGACCGCATCGCTGTAGCAACGACGGAGGTCGTCGTGACCGGCGTGTCGTGGTCGACCTGGGACGGCACAACGTGCTTGCGCGTCCGCGGCGGGGCGACGGCGGCGCTCGTCGCCGTCCGACCCGCGTCGTCGCGTGACGTGCAGTCGCGGCCTGCAACCGCGGGACGTCTCGTCGCCGACGGCGACGACCTCTGCTTCGTGCCGCGCTTCCCGTTCCTCGCCGGGACCGACTACGAGGTCGAGGTCGACGGCACCGTGGTCGCCACCCTGACCCGCGCCGCCCGTCCGGCGTCGTCGCCGACGACCGAGGTCGTCGCCATCCGCCCGACGGCTGCGACCGTGCCGCGCAACCTCCTGCGCTGCTACGTGGAGTTCTCGGCGCCGATGCGGGAGGCGGGTGCCGCGCACGTGCGGCTGATCGGCGCCGACGGCGCGCCGCTCGTCGGTGCCTTGTTGGCGACCGAGTACGAGTTGTGGGATCCCGACCGGCGGCGGCTCACGGTGTTGCTCGACCCCGCGCGCATCAAACGCGGTCTCGTACCGCATCGGGCGGTCGGCTACCCGTTGCAGGAGCACACGTCGGTGAGCCTGGTCGTCGACGCGGAATTCCCGGATGCGTCGGGCCGGCCACTGCGAGCAGATGCGACGCGAACCTGGCAGGTGGTCGGTGACGAGCGACGCCACGTCACGCCGTCGTCATGGTCGCTCAGCGCGGGAGCGGCGGGCACCCGGGAACCGCTCCAGGTGAGGTTCGACCGCCCGCTCGACCACGGCCTCGCCGCGCGATGCCTCCAGGTCGTGGGCTCCGCCGGCCCGGTCGGGGGTGCGATCGAGGTCGGACCCGAGGAGCGCTCGTGGACGTTCGCACCCGCGGTCCCGTGGCTCGACGCGCCGTACCGGTTGGTCGTTGATCCCGCGCTCGAAGACGTCGCCGGGAACTCGGTACGACGGCTCTTCGACCGCGACCTCTCCAGGGCGGAGGACACCCCTCGCGACGGAGGCCCGGTGGAGTTGCCGTTCCACCCGACGTGATCCGACCTGGGGATGGTCAGAGCAAGGTTGCTCTCGACGGTCCCGCGGAACGTCTCCACAACGCGCCGAGCGATGAATCCCACCGTGGTTGGCGGTCTATGTCGTCACACGCGATCACCGCACTCGAGGAGAGCACCCATGACCGCCACGTACACCTTCGACGTCTTCTCCAGCCTCGACGGCTTCGGCGCCGCCAGCGGGAACTGGACCGGCTACTGGGGCAGGCAAGGCCCCGAGCTCCTCGACCACCGCCTCGCCCTGTACGGCGACGAGCAGCGCATGATCTTCGGGGCGAACACGTATCGCGCGTTCGCGCAGATGCTGGCTTCGAGCACCGCGGACTCCGACGTGCGTGACCCGTGGGTGACGCGGATGAGGAGCTTGCCGGCAACGGTGGTGTCGACCACGTTGGAAGGACCGCTCGATTGGCCGGATGCGACCGTCGCGAGCGGCGACGCCGTCGACGTCGTCGCCCAGCTCAAGGACGAGTCCGACGTGCCGTTGCGCTCACACGGCAGCCTGGCCATGAACCGGGCGCTGATGGCCGCCGGCCTGGTCGACCGCGTCCAGGTGACGCTCTTCCCTGTGATCACCGGTGAGACCGGCCTCGAACCGATCTTCCGGGGTGCGTCCGACTTCGACCTCGAGTTGATCGAGCACCGGACCCTCGACGGCCACATCCAAGAGCTCGTCTACCAGCCCGCCTTGCACGTCTGACTCCATCCGTGCACCCACCCCACGCCTGGGGTGTCGCCGCCACCAGGCGCTCGACGGCGAGATGCCCCGACCGGCGGGCCAGTGCGAGCTCGTCGTGCGTTGCGGTTCACTCGTAGGTCGGGCGCGCGTACGGGTTGACGACTCCGGCCAACATCCCGCCGTCGACGATGAACTCCGCGCCGGTGCAGTACGCCGACTCGTCCGACGCGAGGAAGAGCGCCAGATCCGCGACTTCTTCCGGCTTACCGGCCCGTCCGAGCGCGAAGTTGCCGTACATCGCGTCCTGCTCTTCCTCGGTCATCCCACCGAGATCCGCGCCTCTCGTCATGGGTGTGTCGATGCCGCCGGGGTGGATGGAGTTGACCCGGATGTTCGCCTTGCCGTACTCCAACGCCGCGGTCTTCGTCATACCTCGCACTGCGAACTTCGACGCGGTGTAGGCGATGGTCCCGCCGTACCCGGCGAAGCCGTTGGTCGACGAGATGTTCACGATCGAGCCGCCGCGCTGGCGCATCATCGCCGGGATGGCTGCGCGCATGCCGAGGAAGGCGCCCATCTGGTTCACCTCGATCACGCGCAGGTAGTCCGCCGGCGCGGTCTCGTGCGTCACGGTGCCGAACTCGAGAATTCCGGCGTTGTTGACGAGCACGTCGAGCTTGCCGAAGCGTCGCTCGGCCTCGCCCACCACCCGCTCCCAATCGTCCTCCCGCGACACGTCGTGATGGACGTACAGCGCCCCGTCCCCGACCTCGGCCGCGACCTGGTGGCCGAGGTCGTCCAGCACGTCGCCGAAGACCACCTTGGCGCCCTCGCCCACGAAGCGACGGACCTCGGCCGCCCCTTGTCCGCGGGCGGCCCCGGTGATGATCGCCACTTTCCCATCAAGTCGGCCCACCGATGCACCTCCTGTGTCCGTGTCCTCTTGTTCGACCATGGGTTGCGTCTGGCTCGGCCCTCGGGTGCCCTCACCCGTCAGGCGATGAAATTCGAGTAGAGAGGTGTGTGACATGTGAGGCCGCCGTCGACGTTGACGACCTGCCCCGTGATGTACGCCGCGCCGTCGCTCAAGAGGAACGCGACCACGTCGGCGATGTTCTCGGGCTCCCCCATGTCAGGTGTGAGGTGATTCCGCTCGAAGAGGGCGACCTGGTCCGCGGGCACGTTCGCAGTGAGCGACGGCGTCTTCACCACCCCGGGCGCGACTGCGTTGCAACGAATCCCCTGTTTTCCGTAGAGCGTCGCCACGTACCGGGTGAGCGAGTCGATGCCTGCCTTCGACACGCCGTACGCGACCCGCGAGAGGTCGCCGAACTGTCCCGAGGTCGACGAGGTGGTCACGATGGCGCCCCCGCCCGCGGACAACATGAGCGGCAGCGCGTGCTTGCAGCCGAGCATCGGGCCGCGGAGGTTCACGGTCATCGTGCGGTCCCACACGTCGACGTCCATCGTCACGACGTCGGCGTCGCGCTGGATGATGACGACGTCTGCCGCGTTGTTGTGCAGCAACTGCAACGAGCCGTACCGCTCGACCGCCGCGCCGACCATGGCCGCGACCGATGCTTCATCGCTCACGTCGGCTTCCTGGGCCGAGGCGATGCCGCC
>DASUAS010000028.1:0-2687 GCA_035763625.1 Acidimicrobiia bacterium | reverse complement strand
GAACACCACGCCGGCGCGGTCGCGCCCGAAGTCCTCGTCGACGCCGAAGCCCTGGTTGCCGGTCGACCCGTTGCCCACCGCGCGCGCGCCGGCGCCCAGGGTCACGTAGCCGCTCGGCAGGTTGGTCGGACGATCGACGCCGTTGGTGACCATCGCGCCCACCGCCGACTGCGTGAAGAGGCGGTCGAAGTTGGGGGTGGACGCCTGCTCGAAGTCCGCCCACTCCGTGTCGGGCAGCGAGACGATCAGCACCCTCCCGCTCGGGGCACGCGCGGTCGCGGCCGACGCGGTCGCGGCCGACGCGCGCGCGGTGCCCAGCGCCGCGACCACGCCGATCAGCGCGAGCGCGAGCACCAGCGCGCCCGCCGCCACCTGTCGCCCCCGGTGGCGATCGCTCACGTCGTGACCGGGTCCGGGAGGGGTTGCGACGCGCCGGTGCCGTAGCCGTAGTGCCCGACGACCGGCTGGGGGAGGAAGAGGTCCGACAGCGCCAGGATCGTCGTCGTCGGACCCTCTTGGAGGTCGAGGTCGTCGACGGTCGACACCGACTTGGCGAGCGCGTCTTCCCTGACCGGCTGCACTGCCGCGGCGCGGTCGGGGCCGTCGTTGACCTGCTTCCACACGCTGGCGACGACGAGCGGGACGTCGGCGGCGTGGAGCGCCTTCGCCGCGGGCAGGGTGACGAGCGCGGGATCGACCGAGCCGCCGTTGCCGACCACCAGCACGACGCCCGCGCCCACGCCGGGGAACTCGGCGATCGTCGAGTTGCCGACCGGGTCGTAGCCGAGGAACCCCGCCTGTTGGAGCGCGACGAGGAGGTCCTGGCCGCCGGTCGCGCGCGGCTCGGGCGACACGAGGCGCTGGGCGAGGTCCTGGAGCCCTTCGGTGCGCAGCGTCGTCTTGTTCTTGGTGCTCGTGTCGAGGGCGCCCTGCAGGGCCTTCACCGAGCCGTCGTCGGCGAGTGCCCACTTGCCTTCCAGCCAGAGCGTCCCGGTGGTGTGGGCGTCGGCCTGCTGGGCCGCGGTGACCACCGACGACACCGCGTCGCCGTCGACCCCGCGCACGGCGAGCACGCCGACGTCGTTGCCGGGCAGGCGGCCGCTCACCGCGAACGGTTGGAGGTCACCGATCATGGCGCCCATCTGGTCGTTGCGATCGGTGAGCGCGTTGTTCTCCGACTGGATCCGATCCGACTTCGCCTCGACCCGGTCGAGGCTGTCGTTCAGCGTGTTGACGACGCCGCGGTCGATGACGCCGGCGCCGATCACCACGCCCAGCGCGAGGGCGAGGAAGATCGCGATGAGTGAGACGACGTGAAATCGGAAGTTGATCATCAGATGGAGGTCATCAGCCCGAGAAGAGGTCCTTGAGGGTCAGCCAGAGCCCGCGCGCGAACACGTGGATGGGCTCGGCCACGATGCCGACGACGAGCATCGCGATGAGCGCGGCGCCGACGAGGAGGAAGATGTCGAGGCGGCGCACGCGCCCCTCGTAGAGGCGGCTCACGCCCTTGGCGTCGACCAGCATCGGGCCGAGGCGCAAGCGCGTGAGGAACGTCGACGCCATGCCCGGCCGCCCCTTGTCGAGGAACTCGACCATGGTGGCGTGGGTGCCGACCGCGACGATCAGCTGCGCCTTCGACTCGTAGGCGAGGAGCATGGCGACGTCCTCGCTGGTCCCCTCGGCCACGAACTCGTGGTACTCGACGCCCCACTCGAGCAGGTTCTCGCGGCCGGGGGCGCGGCCGTCGGGGTGCACGTGGTGCACGAGCTCGGCCCCGCACGCCAGCCCCTTGGCGGAGACGGAGTCGAAGTCGCCGATGATGATGTCGGGCTGCAGCCCGTGTTCGAGCAGCGCGTCGGCGCCGCCGTCGACGCCGATGAGCACCGGCTGGTACTCGCGGATGTACGGGCGCAGCGCGGCGAGGTCGGAGCGGTAGTCGTGACCGCGCACGACGACGAGCGCGTGGCGCCCCGCGAACTTGGTGTGCAGCGGCGGGAGGGTGAGCGGCTCGAACGTGAGCCGCGCCTCCTTCTGGATGTACTCGAGCGTGTTCTCGGCGAAGCGCTCGAGCTCGGTGCCGATGGCCGCGCGCGCGGCTTCCATCGCAACTTCGATGCCGGCCTCGTCGAGCACGCGACCGCGCCCGAGCAGCTCGCCGTTGCGCCAGAGCTCGCCGTCCTCGATGCGGAGGACGTCGCCCTCATGCAACCCGTCCATGAGCTCGGCGCCGACGTCGTCGACCAACGTGATCCCTGCTTGCACCACCCGGATCGGTCCGCCGTTCGGGTACCGGCCCGAGATCGACTGCGCGCAGTTGACGACCGCGACCACGCCGGACTCGATGAGGCCGTCGGCCGCGACCCGGTCGAGGTCGCGGTGGTTGATCACGGCGATCTCCCCGGCCTGGAGGCGCGGGATCATGTCCTTGGTGCGGCGGTCCACGCGCACCGGCGCCTGGATCGTCGACGGGGCGTCGACCCGCTTGCGGGAGCGCAGGCGGGGCATCAGCGACGCCCCCGGCGCGACCCGGCGGCCCCCGCCGCGGTCCCCGCCGCCGTCGCCAACAGCTCGGCGGCGTGGCGGCGGGCGTGCGACGACTCGCCGACCCCCGCGAGCATGCGCGACAGCTCGACGACGCGCTCGTCGCCGTCGACGACCGTCGCGTGTGCCACCGTGCGGTCCCG
>DASUAS010000027.1:0-6721 GCA_035763625.1 Acidimicrobiia bacterium | reverse complement strand
CACCGGTGGCGAGCAGGGCAGTGATGGCGGCGATCCACTCGAGCCGGAAGGGCATCACCAGGTCGAGGGCGCTCAGCACCGCGAGCCAGAGCGGGCTCGTGCCCACCTCGACTCGCTGACCCGTGTTGAACACGGGCCCGTGTCCGTCGACGATGTGGCGGACGATCCGCAGGTTGATGAAGCCGTCGTCGGCGGTCCAACGGTGGCGCCACCCCATCCACACGACGAGGACGGCCGGGACGAGCAGGATCGCGACGGTGACGATCCGGCGCGCGCGAGCGGGCGCAGCGATCGCCGCCGATGCTGCCACCCGTCGTTCGACCCTGGTCTCAGTCGCTTCGAGCAGTTGCATCCGTTCAGGCCCGACGCTCGAGACACCGGATGTTCGTCACACCGTCGGTCCACGGACCGACATCAGCGTTGCCCGACGGCGCGCATGCGCGGTAGCCGGGAAACGAGAGCTCGAAGCTCACCGGCGAGAAGAGCCAGATCCGCCCGGTCGGTGCTGCGTCGCCGGCGCGGAACGCGGCCGAGTCGTCGATCCCCGGCGTGGACACCCAGCGCGTGTCGCGCCACTGCTCGACGCCGATCCGATAGGCAGGCAACGTCGCGTACCGCGCCGGCCGAGTCAGGATCTCGTCGCCTGGTTGCACCACACGAGCCAGGTGCTCCACGGCGAGATCGCTGTCGTAGCGCTTGCCGGCGAGGAACGTCACGGTTCCGATCACGACCACGGCGAGCAGGGCGACCACGATCGCGCGACCGAGCAGCGACCACCGCGGCACCAGCGCGGCCGCGAGGTAGCCCAGCGCCAGCGGTGGTGCCCACGAGGCGATCGTCACCGCGCGGTCGATCAGGAAGGGCGACACCAGACCGATGGCGGCGGCAGCTGCGAACGGCACGACGCCGACCGCGAGCCAGACGTGCCCGAGCCGACGATCGGCCTGCCACAGGTACCAGCCCCCGGCGACGACGCCCGCGAGCACGAGCCACGCCAGCGGTTCGACGTCGGTGACCTGACCGGACACCGCGCGGGCGAAGCTGGCCGGTGAAGTCCGCGGGATCCACCCCACCCAGTCGCCTCCTGCCTGCTGACGGAAGGCCGCGCCCCAGCACACCGCCCAGAGGGCTGACGCGCCGATGAGCGCTCCGCGCCACGTCCAAGCCCGACGATCGTGGCGGAGGCCTGCCGCTGCGAGCATTCCGGCGACGAGCAGGAACCCCGACACGTGGTCGAAGAGCGCGACTGCGACGAGCCCGCCTGCAGCCCACGGGCACCACCGCGGCGCGTCGTCGCGCAGCCAGCGCTCAGCCACCATCGCCGACGCGACGCCGACGAGCTCGAGCAGCGCGTACATCCGAGCTTCGCCACCGTGGTAGATCTGGAACGCGCTCCCCGCGAGCAGCGCGGTCGCGACCAGGCCCGCCACCCCCTTCGTTCGCATCCACCACGCGAACAGCACCAACGCCCCAACCGAGAAGAGGGACGACGGTAAGCGCAGCATCGCGGCCGAAGCCCCCGCCCGAGCCAGTGGCTCGCGGAGGAAGTAGTCGAGCGGTGGGTGGCTGTCCTGCGTGCGCAGGTAGTCGAAGAGCCGGTCGAGCGGCAGGCGCGCCGCCATCGCGGTGAAGCTCTCGTCGTATGACAGACCGTTGAACCCGAGCCGCCACGCGCGGAGCATCACTCCCAGGATGACGATCGCGACCAGCCAGACCGTGATCGAGGAACGCCGGTCTCCAGTCGGCGCGACCGTGTCGTGCGTGCGCGCCGCGCCCTCGGCGCCGTCGAGCAGCAACGGGGTGCTCACGCTCAGTCCTCGCCGACGCGCACGATGCTCCACTTGCCCTGGCGCGCGATGAGCGCGTCGCCCGCCCTGACATCGGGCCGAGCACGCTCGCGGAACGACAGGACCTGCGCGTCTGCGGGTGCGTTGCGCACCAGCCGCGCGTCGTCGAAGAGCAGCCGGGTCTCCTGCGTCTCGACGATCTGCACGCGGCGCCCGTGCTGCTCGAGCATGAGGGCGTCGGCGGCGAGCACCTCCCATGCGGTCGCCTCGTCGTTGCGGAGCACGACGATCCGGCCGGCGTCAGTGGCGGCGAGCAGCTGCTTCGTCGGCACGTACCCGAACAGCGCCCGGTTGTTGGGCACGTCGAGGTCCTCGTTGATGAGCCCGGCGTGACCCGGCACGGCGCGGACGGCACCAACGCAGAGCACGACGAACGCCACGGCCAGCGCCGCACGGGACCAGGTGCGACCCCGCGACCACCCGACCCGACGTGCCCGTACGAGCTCCAGCACCGCGTTGCCCATCGCGATCCAGAGCACGAAGCCGACTGCGGAGATCCACTGGACGAGGTAGTACTGGACGGGCCCGACGATCTTGGTGACGCCGTACACGCCGACGACCAGTTCGAATGCGACCAGCGCGAGGAGCGCGGCCGCCTTCGTCGACCGCATCCGCAGCGCGGCGATGACCGCGCCCGCAAACGCGACCGCGCTGACGACGAGCGCGAACGCGAGCCCCTGATGGGCATCGGCGCGAAGCGACACGGACTCGAACACCCCTCGGAGCATCAGGGTGGCCTGGAGCCCGGTGTTGGTGAGGCCCTCGGCGAGCGAGTGCGGACTCCCCGGCCGCGAGAAGAAACGCGCAAGCTCGGTGAGGTTGCCGCGCCTGCTGGTGAGCTCCTCGACCAAGGGCGGCAGCCAGACGACGAAGGTGACCACCGCGCTGGTCGCGAGCGACCGTCGAAGGGCGCGACGCTCATCGACGGCGAGCGGGGCCTCGCTTCGGCGCTGGCGCACCACGCACACGACGACCGTGAAACCGAGCGCCATCGCCACTCCGGGGACCAGCCCCACGTGCGTCTGGACCACGAACGATCCGAACAGCGCCAGCCACGGTGCCGCCCACCAGTCCCCACACGCCACCGACCAGGCCAGGAGGAGCACGAGGGCGAACGGCAGGATGGTGACGCTGGGGTTCCAGATGTCGAACGGGAACGGGTCGATCACGAACAGGTAGGCCGTCAGGAGGATCGCGGCCCACACGAGCAGCGCGCGACCACCACGCCGGAGCGCGAGCACGAGGATCCCGGCGGAGGCACTGACGTTGATCGCGACGGCACCGAGCACGAGCCCGACCGTGCCCCCACCGAAGATCGCGCTCAGGACGTTGAGCACGTAGAAGTAGAGAGGCCCCGGGTGATGCCAGTAGAAGCGCGAGTACGGGCCCAGGAGCACAGGGGCGCGCCAGGCGTTGCCGGCGGTGAGGCCGAGGATGGCCCGATCGCCGAACAGTGCGCCCGGCGGAAACCCACGCCGGATGATCGACACCGCCCCCACGACCAGCGGGGTCAGAGCCATCAACACCACCACGACGGACAGGAGCCGACCGCGGTCGCGAGGCGGCGATGGGACCTCGACCGCGTGCTCGGGCGCCACGGCAGGCGCGGGAGCGTCGACGAGCGCGCGCGTCTCGAGGTGCTCCGTGGTGGTCACGACAAGGCATCGACCACATCGCGACCCTGATTGAGCCTCGGCCCTGAGGGCGCCTTCAGCGCGCCTCGGGGACGTAGACGATCTCCGCCTGGCGGCCGCCGAGCGAAGGCTCGACCGCGGCGGCTGCGCTCTGACCCCGTCGGTGCGCGTCGTACTGCTCGTGGGTGCGGAAGCACTGATCCCAGACGTGGCTCCACGTTGGACGACCGCCGAGGTCGGTCTCGCCGTCGAACCAACGGGTCGCCATCGTGTTCTCGGCCAGGATCGAGTCGCTCCAGCCGTCGTCGCTGGCGGCGATCTCGTCGGCCATGCTCCGTGCGTCGGTCGTGCTGTCGAAGTCGAGGAGGAGCAGGCGACGCACCGCCACCGGGCCCAGACGCCGATCGCGATCCACCGTGTAGCCGATCAGCCCGGCACCGAAGTCGTTGGTCGTGGTGATGCGCTCCGGGCAGTCGGGCAGCAGGAACCGGTCGAGCAGGGCCGCGTGGTACGGGTGCGTCATGTACGTGGTCGCGTACGCGCCGACGGACTGATACGTCGTCTCCCACACCAGCTCGATGGGACCGTTCACCATGTTGGTGCCGATCGCGCAGCGGGTGATCCCCGGGATGAACTGGTCGCAGTCGCGCATCGCCCGCGCCAGGTGCTCACGTGCCGACGTGGACGCGCCCGGCGCGATCGAGAACATCTCCCACCGGCGTATCGCGGGCCCGTGGTCGTCGGGCGGGGGCGACACGACCGGCTCGTCGGTGTAGAAGCGTCGGGTGCCGCCCCGCCGGAGCCGGGCGAGCGCCGTGCTGCACGCGTGGTAACGGGGATCGAACATGAGGCTGCGTCGGATCGTGTTCCACTCGACGAAGTCGGCGCACGACCACATGGTGAGCACCTCGGTGTCGTCACCGAGGTCGGGCGCGAACTCGCATGCCACGAACGTCGTTCCCGCCGCCTCCATCGTCGGGACGACCTGCTCGCGCACGAGGGTCACGAGCTCGTCGACATCCGCCGGCGCGACGCGATGGACGTCGACCAGGCGGACGGTCACGGGTCGCTCAGACCGCGGCGCGGAGCTCGCGTTTGAGCTCGGTGATCTCGTCGCGCAGGCGCGCCGCCTCTTCGAAGCGGAGGTTGGTGGCGGCGTCGTGCATCTCGTCCTGCAGGGTCTGGATGAGCCGGCCCAGGTCGTCGGGCGGCACGTCACCGAGATCGAACACCGCGGAGCGCTGCGGTTGGCGACCTCGGCCTCTCCCCCGGCCGCGGCTCTGCGGCGCGTCGCCGTCGCTGCCGCGCAGCATCTCCAGGATGTCGGTGACCTTCTTGCGCACCGTCTGCGGATCGATGCCGTGCTCGGCGTTGTACTCGAGCTGCTTCTTGCGCCGCCGGTTGGTCTCCGAGATGGCCCGACGCATGGAGTCGGTCATCTGATCGGCGTACATGATCACCTGGCCCTCGACGTTGCGGGCGGCCCGGCCGATGGTCTGGATCAGCGACGTCTCCGAGCGGAGGAATCCCTCCTTGTCGGCGTCGAGGATCGCGACCAGCGACACCTCGGGCAGGTCGAGGCCCTCGCGGAGGAGGTTGATGCCGACGAGCACGTCGAACTCACCGAGTCGCAACGCGCGCAGGATCTCGACCCGTTCCAGGGTGTCGACCTCGCTGTGCAGGTACCGCACCCGCATGCCGAGCTCCAGGAGGTACTCGGTGAGGTCTTCCGCCATCTTCTTGGTGAGCGTGGTGACGAGCACGCGCTCGTCGTTGTCGGCGCGGCCGCGGATCTCGTGCACCAGGTCGTCGATCTGGCCCTTGGTGGGCTTCACCTGGATCTCAGGATCGATCAGACCGGTGGGGCGCACGATCTGCTCGACGACCTGCGTCGACTGCTCGATCTCCCAGTCGCCGGGTGTCGCGGAGAGGAAGACCACCTGGTTGACCTTCTCGACGAACTCGGGGAAGCGCAGCGGGCGGTTGTCGCGCGCCGAGGGCAGGCGGAACCCGTGGTCGACCAAGGTGTCCTTGCGCGACTTGTCGCCCTCGTACTGGCCGTGGAGCTGCGGAACGGTCTGGTGCGATTCGTCGAGCACCACGAGGTAGTCGTCGGGGAAGTAGTCGAGCAGCGTGTAGGGCATCTGGCCCGGCGCGCGGCCGTCGAGGTGGCGCGAGTAGTTCTCGATCCCCGAGCACACCCCGATCTCCCGCAGCATCTCCAAGTCGTAGCTGGTGCGCATGCGCAGACGCTGTGCTTCGAGGAGCTTGTCGTGCTGCTCGAACCAGGCCAGCCGTTCGGCCAGCTCGGCCTCGATGCCGTCGATCGCCCGCTTCATCGCCTCGTCGGAGGTGACGTAGTGCGACGCCGGGAACAGCACCAGCTTCTCGAGCTCCTCGACGATCTCGCCGGTGAGTGGGTCGACCGACGCGATGCGCTCGACCTCGTCGCCGAAGAGCGAGATGCGCACGCCGCGCTCCTCGTAGGCCGGGAACACCTCGATGGTGTCGCCGCGCACCCGGAACTTGTTGCGGGCGAAGTCGTAGTCGTTGCGCTCGTACTGCAGCTCGACCAGGCGGGCGAGGATGGCACGCTGCTCGCGCTCCTCCCCCACGTCGAGGATGAGGCACTGGCGGGCGTACTCCTCGGGACCGCCGAGCCCGTAGATCGCCGACACCGACGCCACGATGATCACGTCGCGGCGCGACATGAGCGCGCTGGTGGCCGAGTGGCGGAGGCGGTCGATCTCGTCGTTGATCGACGAGTCCTTCTCGATGTAGGTGTCGGTCGAGGGGAGGTACGCCTCGGGCTGGTAGTAGTCGTAGTAGGAGACGAAGTACTCGACCCGGTTCTTCGGGAACAGCTCCCGGAACTCGCTGGCGAGCTGGGCTGCGAGCGTCTTGTTGGGCGCCAGCACGATGGTGGGCCGCTGCACCTGCTCGATGACCGCGGCGATGGTGAAGCTCTTGCCCGATCCGGTGATGCCGAGCAGGGTCTGGAACCGGTCGCCCCGCTCGACGCCTGCGGCGAGCGCGGCGATCGCCTCGGGCTGGTCGCCCGCGGGGGTCAGATCGGTGACGAGCTCGAGCGCCGGCATCAGGAAGATGGTAACGGCGAGGTGTGACGCTTATTCCACCCCCGTCGTCGCCGGGGGATCACGGCTGAGCAGGTCGCCCCACACCTCGTCGACCTGACGCGACAGCGACTCCCGGTCGCCACCATTCTCGAGCACGTGTGTG
>DASUAS010000026.1:0-25484 GCA_035763625.1 Acidimicrobiia bacterium | reverse complement strand
TCCCCCCGACAGCGACTACGCGGTCGTGGCGACCGTCCGCCCCGACCTCGGTCGGCTCGTCCCCGTGGTCGCGCAGCTCTTGGGGACGTGGGCACCGGAGTCGGCGAGCTCCGGGCTCGCGAGCACGATCGGCTCGACCGTCACCGCGACGCGGTGGGTCGTGCCCCGCCTCGACGTCGACGCCGAGTCGACCGTCACCGTGTTCAACCCCGGGCCGGAGCCCGTCACCGCCGCGCTGCTCCCCGCGGACCAGGTCGATCGCGCCACCGGTCCCACCAGCGAACCCGAGCTCGCGGTGGCGCCGGGCACGGCCAGGACCATCCGGGCGGCGCGGGTCGGCACCCACGCGGTGCCGATCGTCGTGACCGCGAACCACCCGATCGTGGTCGGGTTGACGGTGCTCGGCGCGGCCGGCGCGGGCGTGAGCGCCGGCGTCCCCGACTTCACCCACGGAGGCTGACGTGGTCGTCCGGATCGTCATCGCGCTGCTCGTCCTCGCCACCGTCGGCGGGGTCGCGCTGCTCATGCGCCGGCGGCCACCCGACGCGCCGCCGCGCGACGTCTTCCCGGTGCCGAAGCAGCTCGACCGGTCCGACTTCCCGCGTCCCGACGCCCGGTGGTTGGTGGCCCTGTTCTCGTCGGCGACGTGCGACTCGTGCCACGGCCTCGGCGACAAGCTCACCCCGCTCGAGTCGGCCGACGTCGCCGTGTGCGACGTCGACTTCGAGCAGCAGGAAGCGCTGCACCGCCGCTACGAGCTCGCGGCCATCCCCACGACGGTCATCGCCGACCACGAGGGCGTCGTGTGCCGAGCGTTCGTCGGCGCGTTCACCGCCACCGACCTCTGGGCCGCGGTCGCGGAGCTGCGTGACCCCGGCAGCTCACCCGAACCCGACCTCGGTTCGGTCTGACCACCCCCGTTTTGGCGCCCTCCGGCGGGGTCATGGCCTGCTGGACGGTGAAAGAACCGCGTCGAAGGCGGCCTACTCGACGAAGTCGGAGAAGGAGTCGCCGTCGCCGGAGCCCTCGACGAGCTCCTCGGTGCCGTCGGCGCGCAGCGCCCGGCGCGGGCCGCCGCTCTTGCGACCCATCGCGGTGTCGACCAGGTCGGAGACCTCGTCACCGTCGACGGTCTCGCGTGTGAGCAGCGCTTCGGCCACCGCGACCAGTCCCGGTCGGTGCTCGGTGAGCGTGTTGCGGGTGCGGTTCTCCTCGTCGCGCAGGATCCGTTCGACCTCTTCGTCGATCACGCGGGCGGTCTCGTCGGAGTAGTCGCGTGTGTGCACGAGATCCTCGCCGAGGAACACCGCGCCTTCGGAGCCCCACGCCATCGGACCGATGCGGTCGCTCATGCCCCACTCTCGCACCATGCGGCGGGCGATCTCGGTGGCGCGCACGAGGTCGTTCTGCGCGCCGGTCGACTTGGTGCCGAACATGATCTCCTCGGCCACCCGGCCGCCCATGAACACGCCCAGCGAGTCGCGCAGGTACTCCTTGTCGTGCGAGTAGCGCTCCTCGACCGGCATCTGCTGGGTCATGCCCAGCGCCATGCCGGTCGGGAGGATGGTGACCTTGTGCACCGGGTCGGCGTGCTCGAAGACGTACGCGGCGACGGCGTGACCGGCTTCGTGGTACGCGGTGTGCTCCTTCTCGAGGTCGTTCATCACGATCGACGGGCGGCGCAGGCCCATGAGCACCCGGTCGCGGGCGTCGTCGAAGTCCTTGCCGTGGATCTCGTGGTCGCCGCGGCGGACCGCGAACAGCGCGGCCTCGTTGACCAGGTTGGCGAGGTCGGCGCCGGCCATGCCCGGGGTGCCGCGCGCCACGATGTTCACGTCGACGTCCGGCGAGATCTTCTTGTCCTTGAAGTGCACCTCGAGGATGTCGCGCCGCTCCTCCTGGGTGGGGAGCGGCACCATGATCTGGCGGTCGAAGCGGCCCGGGCGCAGCAGCGCGGGATCGAGCACGTCGGGACGGTTGGTGGCCGCCATCATCACGATGCCCTCGGTCGCCTCGAAGCCGTCCATCTCCGCCAGCATCTGGTTCAGCGTCTGCTCGCGCTCGTCGTGCCCGCCGCCGAGGCCGGCGCCGCGCTTGCGACCGATGGAGTCGATCTCGTCGACGAAGATGATCGCAGGCGCCTGCTTGCGCGCGGTCTGGAACAGGTCGCGCACGCGCGCGGCGCCGACGCCGACGAACATCTCCATGAAGTCGGAGCCGGTCACCGACACGAACGGCACGCCCGCCTCACCGGCGACCGCGCGCGCGATGAGCGTCTTGCCGGTCCCTGGAGGACCCACGAGCAGCACGCCCTTCGGGATGCGCGCGCCGATCTCCTTGAACTTGCCCGGGTGCTTGAGGAAGTCGACGACCTCGGCGATCTCCTGTTTCACCGGTCCGTACCCGGCGACGTCGCTGAACGTCGTCTTCGGCTTCTCGGTGTTGTAGACCTTCGCCCGGCTGCGGCCGATGTTCATGACCGCGCCCATCTGCCCCTGCGCGCGCCGGCTCATCCAGACGAAGAGCCCGATGATCAGCACGAGGGGTAGGACCCACAACAGGATGTCGCCGAGGATGTTGCTGCCGTCGTCGACGTAGTTGAAGTCGATGTTCTTCTTCTTGATCGTCGAGAGCACGGGGTCGGGCAGGTTGTCCTTCGGCCCCGAGCTCGTGAACTCCGACTTGCCGTTGACCGGCTCGACGAACTTCCCGCTGATCGACCCGCTCGACTTGTTGAAGTCGATGCTCTTGACCTTGCCGGCGTCGACCGCGTTGACGAACTCCGAGTACGGCAGGTCGGCCTTGGAGGAGCTGCTGCCGGCGAGGCTGCTGACGATGAACGCGGCCGCGATCAGCGCCAGGACGATCCACGGCACCCACCGCAGCGACGGCGAGCTGCCACCGCCGGACGGGGGCGTCGGCCGGCGCTCGGGCGGCTGGCGGTCGGGCGGCGGGCCGTCACCGGGAGGCCCGGGCGGTCGCGAGTCGGGGCGCCACGACGGGGGGGGAGTGGGTGGGCGACCGTTCGGCGCGCGATACGGCTCGGTCTCGCCTGCGTCGGGTTCGACCCCGGGCTCGAGATCGGTCTGGCGGCGGCTCATAGTTGGGCCGGCTCCTCGTCGTCGATCGCTCCATGCTACGGCCCGACGACGGGTCCGACGGAGCGGAAGGGTCCCCCTGGTCAACCGGTGCGAGCGGTCCCGGATTCCATCGTCGCACCGGTAGCGTGACCCGGCAGTGAGCAGCGCCCTCCCTCCGCCTCCGCCTCCGCCACCACCGCCTCCTCCGCCACCCCCGCCATCGGGGTCGTGGCCGTCGGCGACGCCCGGGGCGCGCCGGCGGGTGCGCTGGGGGATCGGCGACGTCATCGCCGCGTTCGCGGTCGGTGTGGTGGTGTCGGTCGTGGTCGGGGCGTTCTTCGTCGATCCCGACCACCCGAACCGTCCCAACACGCTCATCGTCCTCATCTGCGCGCAGAACATCAGCATCATCGCCTGGTTGGCGATGGTCGCCCGGCGCAAGGGGACGGGCTCCCTCCGCTGCGACTTCGGCCTCGAGCTGCGAAAGCCCGTGAGCGCCTGGATCTCCGATCTCCCGTGGTTCTTCGCCGGGATCGGCCTGCAGTTGGCGGCGCTGATCCCGATCGGGATCCTCGACTCGATCTACGGGCACACCGCGAAGCAGGACGTCGTGAAGACGGCGGATCACGCGTCGGGGTGGCAGATCCCGGTGTTGGCGCTCACGATCGTCCTCCTCGCCCCGCTCACCGAGGAGCTCCTGTTCCGGGGCGCGCTGCTGCGCTCGTTGCTGCGCCGGGTCACACCCACCGCCGCGGTGCTGGTCAGCGCGGTGGTGTTCGGGCTGGTGCACGCGCTGGGCGATCCGTCGATCGGCACGATGATCGCGCTGCCCGCCATCATCCTGCTGGGCGTCGTGTCCGGCTACCAGGCCGCCCGCACCGGCAACCTCACCCGGTCGATCCTGCTGCACGTGGGCTTCAACCTGCTCAGCGTGGTGTTCCTGTTCACCAATTGAGCGGCTCGCGCTGTTCGCCGCTTTCGCGCAGAGCTCAAGTGATCGGCCCACCCGGTCGATGCCCCGTGCGGGCTGAGGACTGGGAGGTTCCGATGCACTGTGCAAGGTGCTCGAAGGCGGGCATGATCGAGATCCGGCTGCGGGTCGCCGAGCGCGACCTGACGTTCCGTCGGTGCGGGAAGTGCGAGGCGCAGACGTGGGAGACGGCCGACGGCCAGGTCCCCCTCGTGCACGTCCTGGAGCTGGCCCGCGCCAGCTGACGCTCGGCCGACACCTCGACGACGCGGGTGATCTCGGCGCGCGTGGCGCGCCGAGGTCGCCTGGCATGCTGGCGGGATGTTCCGCGCGCCCGACGTGATCGACGCGCGCGAGCGCGACGACGACGGCGAACGGGCGGACGACGACGACACCGGCGACCCGTCGGGGCCACCCCCCGCGCCGACGCGGCGACGTGATGGCTACGACCGGCTCGAGCAGTGGGTCGGCCTCGCCATCCTCGCGACGTGCATCGTCTACATCTTCGTGCAGCTCGCGCCGTCGCTGGTGCTGCGCAACACGACCATCACCGGTGGTGACACCGGCGCGCACGTCTGGTTCCCCGACTTCCTGATCGACCACTTCCTGCCGTGGCGGGTGGCGGGATGGTCGAACGACTTCTTCGCCGGGTTCCCGGCCGGGCAGTTCTACTTCCCGTTCCCGGCGGTACTGATCGCGCTGCTCGACGTCGTCCTGCCGTACAACATCGCGTTCAAGCTCGTCACCGTCCTCGGACCACTCCTCCTGCCAGTGGGCGCGTACGTGTTCGCACGCGGCATCCGCGCGCCGCGTCCGGCCGCGCCGATGCTCGCGCTCGCCGCCACCGGGTTCTTGTTCTTCAAGGGCGGCGGCGACTCGACCATGACGTTCGACTTCCACATCATGGGCGGCAACCTCCCCAGCACGTTGGCGGGGGAGTTCTCGTTCATGATCGCGCTGGCGCTGGCGCTCTTGTTCCTCGGCACGCTCGCGCGCGCGCTCGATCGACGTGGTCCGCTCTGGTTGCCCGCGATCTTCCTCGCGCTCACGCTCCTCAGCCACGTCGTCGTCGCGATCTTCGCGGTGTACGCGGCCATCGTCGTCTGGCTGGTGATCCGGCCGGTCAAGAACCTCACGCGGGTCCTCGCGATCGGCGCGGTCGGGGTGCTGCTCACCGCCTTCTGGTTGCTGCCCCTCGCGGCGAACCTCGGCAACACCACCGACATGCGCTACGAGCCGATCGGCAACTACCTCGACTGGATGTTCCTGTCCGAGACCTGGTTCCTCTACCCGCTCGTGCTCGTCGCGCTCGGGGCGGGGGTCTGGTTCCGGCGCCGGGCAACCGCGATCGTCGCCGGCATCACCGTCGCCACCGGGCTCGTCTTCTGGGGGTGGGAGGGGATCCGCGACGTCGTCGGCAAGGCCCCGGCCTGGAACCTGAGGCTGCTGCCGTTCTGGGTGATGATGCTGTACCTGCTCGCCGGACTCGGGCTGGCCGAGCTGGTGCGCCTCGTGGCCCTGGGTGTCACCTGGGTCGTGCGGGGCGACCGTTCCGCAAGAGTCGGTGACGCGCCGCCGAGTGACGCGCCGCCGAGTGACGCGCCGGCGGAGTCGCTCGAGCGGCGACCGCGCCTCCCCCGGCACGGCGTGCGCCTGATCGCGATGGCGGTGCTGGCGGCGATCGTCGCCACCGTCGGCCTCGTGCTCGTGCAGGACGACCGGGACTTCATCCCGTACTGGGCCCGCTACAACTACACCGGCTACGAGAGCGGCACCGCCGCCTCCCTCACCGCCAAGTCGTGGCCCGAGTACCGCGCGTTCCTCGACACCGCGAACGCCCTCGCTCCCGGCCGCATGCTCTGGGAGGGCGGTGACGCGATCGGCGCGTACGGCACGCCCCTCGCGCTGATGCTGCTGCCGTACTGGACGCACGGCCGCATCCAGTCGATGGAGGGCTTGTACTACGAGGCGTCGACGACGACGCCGTACCACTTCATGACGGTCGCCACGCTCGCGCAGAACCCGTCCAACCCCGTGCGCGGCCTGCCGTACAAGACCATCGCCGACTTCGACCTCGGGGTCAGGTACATGCAGCTCATGGGCGTGCGCTACTACGCCGCGTTCAGCACCGTCGCCAAGGACAAGGCGAAGGCGAACCCGAACCTCGAGCTGGTCGCGACCGTGCCCGATCTCGACGGCAAGCCCCCCTCGGGATGGGACATCTACCAGGTGAAGGACTCGCCGACGGTGCAAGCACTGCAGTACCGGCCGGTCGTGGCCACGGGCACGCGCTCCGACCCGTCGTGGAAGTGCGAAGGCGGCCCGAAGCCCGTCGCCGGCACGCCTGACGAGGAGTTCAGCCCCTGGGAGTGCACCGCGGTGCCCTGGTTCTCCGACGCCACCGCGCTCGACCGTCCGATCACCGACGACGGCCCCGCGTCGTGGACGCGCGCGCCCGCGGCCAAGGCCCGGTCGGTGGACAAGCAGGCGCTTCCCCACGTCGATGTGTCGAGCATCCACACGACGGAGTCCTCGATCCAGTTCGACGTCTCGCGCCCCGGCGTCCCGGTGATGGTCAAGACCTCCTGGTACCCGAATTGGAAGGCCGAGGGTGCCGACGGTCCGTGGCGCGCCACACCCAACTTCATGGTCGTCGTGCCCACGAGCAAGCACGTGAAGCTGACGTTCACGACGGCGACGGTCGACTGGGTGGGGCGCGCCCTCACCGTCGTCGGCCTCGTCGGCCTGGGCGGGCTGGTCTGGTGGGGGATCGCCACCCGCAGACCGGACGAACCGGACGGCTCCGGTGTGGAATCGCGTCGGCGGCGGGTACGATTCTCGTCCCGCTCTCCGCGGTGAGGACCCGAGGCTCCCGTGCCCGACTCTGCGCTCGACTCCATCTTCAAGGCCTATGACGTTCGCGGGATCTATCCCGACGAGCTCGACGAGTCGATCGCCCGTCGCATCGGCAACGCGTTCGTCGCGTTCACCGGCTCGGCCCGGGTGCTGGTCGGCCGCGACGCCCGTCCGTCGTCGGAACCGCTCGTCGCGGCGTTCACCGAGGGCGCGATCGTGGCCGGCGCCGACGTCGTCGACCTTGGCGTCGCCTCCACCGACCTCTGCTACTTCGCCGCCGGCAGCCTCGACGCGCCGGCGGCGATGTTCACGGCCAGCCACAACCCGGCCGAGTACAACGGCGTGAAGCTCTGCCGGGCCGGCGCCCTGCCGATCGGGCAGGACACCGGGCTGGCCGAGATCAAGGCGATGGTGGCCGGCGGCCTCCTCGAACGGGCCGAGGACCCCGGGCGCAGCGAGTCACGCGACCTGATGCCCGCGTTCGTCGCCCACGTGCACTCGTTCGTCGACCTCGAGGCGCTGTCGCCGTTGCGCGTGGTTGCCGACACCGCCAACGGCGTCGGTGGCGTGATCGCGCCCGCGGTGTTCGCCGGGCTCCCGTTCGAGCTGACGCTGCTCTACGGCGAGCTCGACGGCACGTTCCCCAACCACCCCGCGGATCCCACCAACACCGACAACCTCAAGGACCTGCAGCGGGCAGTCCTCGACACCGACGCCGCGCTCGGGCTCGCGTTCGACGGCGACGCCGACCGCGTCGTGCTCGTCGACGACCAGGCGCAGCCCGTCTCCGGGTCGACGACCACGGCGATGCTGGCGGCGTCGATCCTGCGCCGCCATCCCGGCGAGCGGGTCGTCTACAACCTGATCTGCTCGAAGGCCGTCCCCGAGATCGTGCGCGAGCTCGGCGGCACACCGATCCGCACCCGCGTCGGTCATTCGTTCATCAAGCAGGTCATGGCGGAGACCGGCGCGATCTTCGGCGGCGAACACTCCGCCCACTACTACTTCCGCGACAACTTCCGTGCCGACTCCGGGATCATCGCCGCCATGCTCGTGCTCGAGCAGTTGTCGACGAGTGGGCGACCGCTGTCGGAGCTGCGGATCCCGTTCGAGCGCTACGCGATGTCGGGCGAGATCAACACTCGGGTCGAGGATCCGCGCGGCGTGATCGAGCACGTCGCCGCCACCTTCGCCGATACCGAGCAGGATCGGCTCGACGGCCTCACCGTCGACTTCGGCGACTGGTGGTTCAACCTGCGACCGAGCAACACCGAGCCGCTGCTGCGTCTCAACCTGGAAGCGCCCGACCGCGCGGCGTGCGACGCGAGAACGGCCGAGGTGCTCGCGCTCGTGCGGGGCACGTGAGCCACCGCGTTCATCTCACCACCACCCGGAGGACACCCACGATGGCGTTGGACCCGAAGCTGCTGGAGATCCTCGCGTGCCCCGACGACAAGGGCCCGCTCCTCTACTTCGAGGACGAGTCGGCGCTCTACAACCCGCGCCTGAAGCGGCGCTACGCGGTGCGCGACGACATCCCGATCATGCTCATCGACGAGTCGGAGACGGTCGACGACGCCGAAGCCGCGCGCCTGGAGGCGAAGGCCGCCGCCGACGGCATCCAGCCCACGTTCTCGGCGTAGGAGCCGGCACGATGGCCGTCGACTCGCTCGGCTTCGGTGCCGCGCTCGCGGGTCTGCCCGAGCAGCTCGCCGCCGCCCACGAGGTCGCCGGGAAGGTGTCGGCGTCCGCGCTGCCCGACGCGGCGCGCTTCGATCGGATCGTCATGCTCGGCATGGGTGGGTCCGGGATCGCCGGCAACGTCGTGCAGGCCGTGGGCACCGCCACGCTCCCGGTGCCCGTGACCGTGCTCAAGCACTACCGCACCCCGGCGTTCGTCAACGAACGGACGCTCGCGTTCGCGCTGTCGTACTCGGGCGACACCGAGGAGACGGTCGAGATGGCGCGCGGCGCGCTGGCCGCCGGCGCGACCCTCGTCGCGATCTCCAGCGGCGGCGCGCTGGCCCAGCTCGCGGAGGAGTCGGGCTCGCTGCACGTGTCCTGTCCCGACGACATCCTCATGCCCCGGCTGGCGCTGGGCGCGCTGGTCGCGCCGCTCGTGGTCGTGCTCTTCCGCATGGGCATGCTGCCCGAGGCGCACGCTGGACTCCTGCGGGCACAGGAGCAGCTGGCGCGCCGACGCGACCAGTGCCAGCCGGCGGTCGCCGGCCAACGCAACCCGGCGCGCGAGCTGGCCCGCAAGATCGGCCGCACCATCCCGATCATCTACGGGAGCGGCGGGCTCGGCGGTGTCGCCGCCTTGCGCTGGAAGCAGTCGATGAACGAGAACGCCAAGGCGCCCGCGTTCTGGAACGAGTACCCCGAGCTCGACCACAACGAGGTGTGCGGCTGGGGTCAGCACGGCGACGTGACCCGCCAGGTGTTCACCCTCGTCGAGCTCAGGCACGGGCTCGAACATCCGCGCCTCGAGGCGCGCGCACGGGCGACGCGCGAGCTCATCGAGGAGGCGCTGGTGCAGGTGCTCGCGGTCGAGGCGGAGGGTGAGGGACGGCTCGCGCAGCTGCTCGACCTCATCTACGTCGGCGACTGGACGAGCTACTACCTCGCGCTCGACAACGACGTCGACCCCGGTCCGATCGACGCCATCAGCCAGCTCAAGTCGACCCTCGGCTGAGCCGCCCCTCGCCGGGGGCGCTCAGAAGTGGGTCGTGCACCAGGGTGCCGGGTGCACGAGGAACATGGAGTCGGCGCGGGCGACGGCGCCGGTGGTGAGCTCCCGTACGCGTCCGGCGGCGGCGAGCGTCGAGACCGGCACGCCGCCGAGGTAGAGCGCACCGAGGTCGGCGGCCGACAGCGCGAGGTCGGCGGAGCGGTCGGTGCGCGCGCACGTGGCGCCGTCGGGACCTCCGTCGATGACCCAGTTGCCGCTGGGCTCGGGGCGGAAGTCGTCGCGCAGTTCGAGCACGAGCGCGTCGTCGGCGCCGTACGTGCGCGCCGACAGGGCGCTGACGACGTCGACGACGCGCACCCAGAGGTGGTCTCGCAGCTGGCGGACGCGCATGCGCCGCGAGTCGGGGAGACGCCAACGCATCGGGTCGTCAACCGGGCGGTCGACCGCCTTGATGGTGCCGACCAGGTCGATGCCGAAGAGGAAGCTCCACATCGCCGCTTCCGCCTCGGCATCGACGGCCTGGAGCTCGAGCACGCGCAGGACGTTGGCGGCGACGCCGTCGGGCCAGTTGTCGTCGAGCACGTACCGCGCGAACGCGTCGGGCTGGTGGTCGGGGCCCTCGTGGACGGCGGTGAAGAATCGCGCGCCCTTCGATCGCGGCGCGAAGAGCCGCGGCCACCAGTCAGCGGGGCGACCGAGCTCACCGACGCGTCCGGCTGCGACGCGCGAGTACACCGGGTCGGCCACCGCCGTTGCCTCGTCGGCGTCGACGATGCGCACGCGACCACCATCACCGGTGTGTGGATGATGCAGGCGCGCGTACTCCGACTCGAGGTCCCAGTTCGTCGTCTGGGCGGCGGTGCCATAGCCGAAGCGCTCGTAGATCGACGCCTCCGACGCGGTGAGTCCGGCGAGGGGCTCGCCGCGGTGGGCGACGTCGTCGAGCTGCGCGTCCATCACGCTCCGGAGCACGCCGCGCCGGCGGTGCGTGGGGTGCACCGTGACCATGCTGACCGCGGCCATCGGCAGGCGCGCGCCGCCGGGCACGGTCACCTCGAACGCGTACGAGCTCGCGGTGCTCACGATGCTGTCGCCGTCTCGCACCGCGAACGACCGGTCGGTGGTGACGAGGTGCCCGGGGTACTCGTCGGCCTCGTCGAGCGCGAGGTGGCCGAAGCCCTGCTGGACCGCGGCGAAGAACTCCATCAGCTCGTCGTCGGCGATGATCCGGGGTTCGAGGTCCACGGGCGAGAGCTTGGCACGCGCGCCCGAGCGGCGGCCCCGCCGTTCCCGGAGCGCTGGTGGAGCCAACTCCTTCGTCTTCGTTGGCCCGATTCGTCAGCCGATTCGTTCCAACGGCGCGAGAGGTGGTGGGGTCAGGGTCTCCGGAAGACGTGGGTCCGCTATCCTGGAGCGCTGGTCGGGCCTCAGCAGGCTGTCATCCGGTGATCCGGGCCGACTCCAACATCACACCCGATGAAGGAGTTCGACCTGTGACGACCACCGCCGATCCGTCGACCGCGACCGAGTCCTCCGACTTCAAGGTCGCCGACCTCTCGCTGGCCGAGTTCGGTCGCAAGGAGATCGAGCTCGCCGAGCACGAGATGCCCGGGCTCATGGCGCTGCGCGAGCGCTACTCCGAGACCAAGCCGCTCACCGGTGCGCGCATCACCGGCTCGCTCCACATGACCATCCAGACCGCGGTGCTCATCGAGACCCTCGTCGCCCTGGGTGCCGAGGTGCGCTGGGCCTCGTGCAACATCTTCTCCACCCAGGACCACGCCGCCGCCGCCATCGCCGCTGCCGGCATCCCGGTCTTCGCGTGGAAAGGCGAGACGCTCGAGGAGTACTGGTGGTGCACCGACCGCGCCCTGTCGTGGCCCGCCACCTCCTCGTCGGGAGCTGCTGGACCCAACATGATCCTCGACGACGGTGGTGACGCGACCCTCCTCGTGCACAAGGGAGTGGAGTTCGAGCGCGCCGGCGCAGTGCCCGACCCGTCGACGGCCGACAACGACGAGTTCGCGGTCGTCCTCCAACTGCTCACCGACGTCCTCGCGCGCGACGACCACCGCTGGCACCGCGTCGCCGAGGGCATCCTGGGCGTCACCGAGGAGACCACCACTGGCGTGCATCGGCTCTACCAGATGATGGAAGGCGGCTCGCTGCTGTTCCCGGCGATCAACGTGAACGACTCCGTCACCAAGAGCAAGTTCGACAACCTCTACGGCTGTCGGCACTCGCTCGTCGACGGCATCTGCCGCGCCACCGACGTCATGCTCGCGGGCAAGATCGCGGTGGTGTGCGGCTACGGCGACGTCGGCAAGGGCTGCGCGCAGTCCCTGCGCGGCCAGGGTGCCCGGGTCGTCATCACCGAGATCGACCCGATCTGCGCGTTGCAGGCGGCGATGGAGGGATATGAGGTCACCACGCTGGACGACGTCGTCGAGATCGCCGACCTCTTCGTGACGACGACCGGCAACATGAGCGTGATCACCGTCGACGCCATGTCGCGCATGAAACACAACGCGATCGTCGGCAACATCGGCCACTTCGACACCGAGATCGACATGGCCGGCCTCGCGCGGTTCGACGGCATCCAGCGGATCAACATCAAGCCGCAGGTCGACGAGTGGAAGTTCCCTGCCGCATCGGGGAAGCCGGGCCACTCGATCATCGTGCTGGCCGAGGGTCGGCTCCTGAACCTCGGCTGCGCGACGGGCCACCCGAGCTTCGTGATGTCGAACAGCTTCACCAACCAGGTGATGGCCCAGATGGAGCTGTTCGGTCACCGCGACTTCTACGAGCGGAAGGTGTACACGCTGCCCAAGCACCTCGACGAGGAGGTCGCACGGCTGCACCTCGACAAGCTCGGCGTCAAGCTCACCACGCTCACCGAGGAGCAGGCCTCGTATCTGGGCATCCCGGTCGAGGGCCCGTACAAGCCCGACCACTACCGCTACTGAGCACCCGCTCCTGGGCACCCGCCGCTGAGTCACATCGCGACGAGGAACAGGAAGGCGATCGCGAACGCGAGCAGCAGGAGCACGCCCACGAGGACGCGATCGAGGTTCCTGCCCGACGGGCTCAGGCTGTGCTCGACGTTGGCGAGCGTCGACCGGGCCCAGCTCATCATCACGCTCATCGGGGGCTCCTTCTCGGTTGTCGGGCCGCCCCCGATGTGCCTTCCGACACGTTGATCGGCGTCGCCCGGGTGTTCCTTGAACCAAGGGACGGCAAGAGAGCGTCACACCCCCCGTCTACGGTCCGGCAGTGCTCGATGCCCTCTTTCCGCTCCTGTGCCCCGGCTGCGGCCGGCGGGGCGACCCGGTCTGCGCGACCTGCGCCGAGCTGCTCCATCCCGCCCTCCCGGCGCCGCCTCCGCCCGGGGTCGACGCCTGGGGGGCGGCCTTCGCGTACGAGGGCGTGGCCCGTGAGGTCGTCGCCCGGGTGAAGTACCGGGGTGCGCGGGCGGCGGTCCCGTGGCTCGCCGAGGCCATGGTCGCTGCGCTCCCGGCGTCGACGCGTGCGATCCCGAGACTCGAAGTCGTCACCTGGGCGCCCACGAGCCGCGAGCGGCGCCGTCGGCGCGGCTTCGATCCGGCGGAGCTGCTGGCGCGGGCCGTCGCCCGCCGGCTCCGGGCGCGCTGCGTCGGGCTGCTCGAGCGTGTGCCCGGACCGCCGCAGACCGGTCGCACCGGCGCCGACCGTCGGCGTGGCCCGCGCTACACGTCCTGCCGCGTCGGGTACCTCACGCCCACCGCAGTCCTGCTCGTCGACGACGTCACCACGACCGGTGCCACGCTCACCGCGGCGTCGGCGGCGCTGCGCGACGGCGGTGCGCGCGTCGTCGTCGCGATCACCGCGGCGAGGACACCACCACCACGACGGTCGTAGACTCCGAACCACCTCGTACGCGACGAGCGAGCATGCGGAGGAGGTCAGATGGACATCGAGGTCCGTGGCAAGAACCGGCCGGTGTCGTCCCGACTCGACGCGGTGGTGCGCGAGAAGGTGTCCCGCATCGCGAAGTTCACCCACGACGCCGGGCGCGTCGAAGTCGACTTCGCCGAGCAACAGCACCGCCGTCCGGCCGAGTCGCAGCTCTGCGAGATCACGGTCCACCTCAAGAAGCAGTTCGTGAAGGCGCACGCGTGCGCGCCCGAGCCGGAGGCCGCGCTCGATCTCGCGGTCGACAAGATCGGCCACCAGGTCGCGCGCATCAAGGAGAAGCGCGTCAGCCGCTCGCATCCGCGCCGTCGCAACGGCGCGAACGGCGACGGGAGCGCGGCGCACGACGGTGACGACGGCGAGCTCGAGGACGACGACGAGTCGGAGGCGCGCATCGTCAAGACGAAGCGCTTCACGGCCAAACCCATGGACCCCGCGGAGGCGGCGCTGCAGTTGCAGCTGCTCGGCCACGACTTCTACCTGTTCACCAACAGTGAGACCGGTCGCGCCGCGGTGCTGTACCGGCGCCGCGACGGCGACCTGGGCCTGATCGAGACGACCGGCTGAAGCCGCCGCTTCACCGTCGGGGCGGCGGGTGCACACGCTTCGCGACCACGATGTCGTCGCGGTCGAACACGACGCGGAACTGGTGGGCCAGCAGCTTCTCGAGCAGTCCGAGGTCCTGGGTCGACATCTCCCGCCGATCGACCGCCAGCCACTGCACGCCCGCGGGGTCGGCGAGGTGCTCTCCGTGCACACCCCAGTTGACGTTGCGCCACGGCACCGGGAAGTCGTAGATCTCGTCGCGGTGCGCGAGGTGGGGAAGCAGGTTGTAGATCGCACTCGTCGGCGCGCCGTCGGGCACGACGTCGACGGCCGCGTCGCGCGCCGACTGCCGGTCGGACTGCAGCGGCCAGATCCCAGTGCGGTACTTCACGCTGATCGGTGACGGGCCCCACGCGACCGTCGCCGCCAGTGACGTCGCCACCACGAGTCCCACGAGGAAGCGCACCAGCCCCGGCCTCTTCACCGCGACCCAGGCGATCGCCTCGACCGTTGCCAGGATGATGCCCACGAGCACCAACGACGAGTAGTGGTAGCGGATCTCGCGCGTGTACGGGAACGACGAGAACACGTTGACCGCGAGCATCGGGCCGGCGATGAGCAGCGTCGGCAGTGCGACCAGCGGCAGGAACGCCACCGGTGCGAACATCATCTCGTAGTAGCTCACCCGGTCGGGCTGGGTCGCGAGGTCGACCGCCTCCTTCGGATGGGTCGCCAGGTGCGTGCCGACCTGGATCGGGTTCTTGCCCAGGTCGCCGAAGAACGTGTCGTAGAAGGGTCCGATCCCGTTCGACAGCGGGATGACGACCCGGGTCGCGATCATGTACCAGGCGATGCTCGCCGCCAGTGTCAGCACTCCGATCTTGCGGTGGCCGCGCAGTGCGATCAGCAGGCCGATCACCGCGAGCGCGAGCGCGACGTCCTCCTTGCACGCGGCGGCCAGCACCGCGAAGACCACGAACCACTTCCAACGTTCGGTGCGGGCGGCCCAGTACGCGAACAGGAGCGGCGCGATGGCCAGCGCGTCGGGATGGAAGAACTCCCACGTGAGCCACTGGTACGTCGGGTTGAGCAGCAGGACCGCGGCCAACGCCACCGCCAGCCACCGGTCGTGGATGCGATCGCGGGCGAGCAGGTAGATCGCGATCGCCCCCGACGCCTGGACGAGCACCTGCGCGGAGAGCAGGAAGAGCGGCCCCGCACCCAGCCAGTAGAAGGGCACGAACAGGAGCACGATCGGGTTGACGTGGTGGCCGAAGAACTCGAGCCCGCGCACGGTGACGAACGGGTCGTGGAAGCGTGAGAGCAACCAGACCGCCTGGTCGTAGATCCCGAGGTCGAACGAGAAGGTCGCGAAGCGGGTCTGACGGATCCACCCGAGCACGATGAACAGGACGCCCCACCCGGCGACCATGGCCCCGAGCACCCAGCGCACCGGGTCGCGCCAGCCCAGGCGGGGCGCCGGCTCGGGCGTCGGTTCGGGGTCGGTGTCGACCTCAACAGCCTGTGTCACGCCTGAGATCTTGCCAAGCAGGGCACCGGTAGACTGGCCACCTCCATGGGACTCTTCAACAAGATCCTGCATGCCGGCGAGGGGCGCAAGCTCAAGTCGCTGGAGTCGATCGCCCCCGTCGTCGCCGCGCACGAGCCCGAGATGGAGGCGCGCTCCGACGACGAGCTGCGCGCCCTCACCGCCATGTGGCGCGAGCAACTCGACCAGATCGACGACCACGACAAGAAGCAGGAGCACCTCGACGACCTCCTCCCCGAGGCGTTCGCGGCCGTCCGCGAAGCAGGGAGGCGCACGCTCGGTCAGCGCCACTTCGACGTGCAGATCATGGGCGGCGCCGCGCTGCACTTCGGCTGGGTCGCGGAGATGAAGACCGGTGAGGGCAAGACGCTCGTCGCGACCCTGCCCGCGTACCTCAACGCGCTCACCGGTGGCGGCGTGCACCTGGTCACGGTCAACGACTACCTCGCCAAGCGCGACGCCGAGTGGATGGGACGTCTCTACCGCTTCCTGAACCTCGAGGTGGGAACCGTCATCCCGGAGATCGACGACTTCGCCGCGAAGAAGGCCGCCTACGCGGCGGGCATCACCTACGGCACCAACAACGAGTTCGGCTTCGACTACCTGCGCGACAACATGGCCGTCGCCCGCGAGGACCAGGTGCAGCGCAGCCACGCGTTCGCGATCGTCGACGAGGTCGACTCGATCCTCATCGACGAGGCCCGCACGCCGCTGATCATCTCCGGCCGTGCCGACGACGCGCAGGAGCTCTACGTCCAGTTCGCCGGCATCGTCAAACCCCTCAAGCGCGACCACGACTACGAGGTCGACGAGGCGAAGCGGACCGTCGTTCCCACCGAAGAAGGCGTGGCCGCGGTCGAGAAGGCGCTGGGGGTCGACAACCTCTACGAGAACGTCTACCAGAACTTCGTGCACCAGCTGCAGGCCGCGTTGCGCGCCAAGGAGCTGTTCAAGCGCGACGTCGACTACGTGGTGCAGGGCGGCGAGGTCAAGATCGTCGACGAGTTCACCGGCCGCATCCTCGAGGGCCGGCGTTGGAGCGAAGGCCTCCACCAGGCGGTCGAAGCCAAGGAGCGGGTGAAGATCAAGGAGGAGAACCAGACCCTCGCGACCATCACCCTGCAGAACTACTTCCGCATGTACGACAAGCTCAGCGGGATGACGGGGACCGCCTCCACCGAGGCCGGTGAGTTCGCCCACACGTATGGGCTCGAGGTGGTGTCGATCCCCACCAACCGATCGCTGGTCCGTCTCGACGAGCCCGATCTCATCTACAAGACCGAGGCGGCGAAGTTCGAGGCGGTCGCCGACGACATCGCCGAGCGCAACGCCGACGGCCAGCCGGTCCTCGTCGGCACGATCTCGGTGGAGAAGTCGGAGCAGCTGTCACGCCTGCTCGAGAAGCGGGGCATCGACCACCAGGTGCTCAACGCCAAGCAGCACGAGCGGGAGGCGCACGTCGTCACCCAGGCCGGCCGACCGGGCTCGGTGACGGTCGCCACCAACATGGCCGGGCGCGGCGTCGACATCCTGCTCGGCGGCAACCCGGAGGGGCTCGCCACACAGGAGCTGCTCGCGAGCGGCACCACCGTGGACGAGTCGCCCGAGAAGTTCGAGGAGCTCGTCGAGCAGTTCAAGATCGAGTGCGCGGCGCACGGCGACGAGGTGCGCGAGCTCGGCGGCCTCTACGTGCTCGGCACCGAGCGCCACGAGAGCCGCCGCATCGACAACCAGCTGCGAGGCCGCTCGGGCCGTCAGGGCGACCCCGGTGAGAGCCGCTTCTACCTCTCGCTGGAAGACGAGCTCATGCGCCTGTTCGCCACCGGCGCCATGAACTGGGTGATGGGGAAGGCCTTCCCCGACGACATGCCGCTCGAGGCGAGGATGGTCACCAAGGCCATCGAACGCGCGCAGCGCACGGTCGAAGACCGCAACTTCGAGATCCGCAAAGACGTCCTCAAGTACGACGAGGTGATGAACGAGCAGCGGAAGATCATCTACCGCCGCCGTCAGCAGATCCTCGACGGCGGCGATCTGCGGGACGAGGCCTACGAGGCGATCACCGAGTCGATCAACCGGGCGGTGCTCGCGAACTGCGTCACCGAGTTCCCGGAGGAGTGGGACCTCGAGGAGCTGCACCGCCAGATCACCACGATCTATCCCACGCGCGTCACGCCCGCCCAACTCGACGACGCCACGCACCGCGACATGCTCGTCGATCTCTTCATCGACGACGCCATCGAGCTCTACGAAGCCAAGGAAGCCACGATCGGCGCCGACAACCTGCGCGAGATCGAGCGGCGGGTGATGTTGTCGATGATCGACCAGCACTGGCGCGAGCACCTGTACGAGATGGACTACCTGCGCGAGGGCATCAACCTCCGTGCGATGGGGCAGCAGGATCCGCTGGCCGAGTGGCAGCGCGAGGGCTTCGACATGTTCGAGGCCATGATGGGCCAGATCCAGGACCAGTTCGTCGCCTACGTGTCGCACCTCCAGGTCGCAGCGGTGGAGGAGGCGCCTCGCGCGCCGGCGACCGAACGCATGCGCTACAGCGCGGCCGAGGATCCGGTGCAGGGCTCGGGCGCGATGCGTGCGACCGCGGCATCGATGCCGCCCGAGGAGCTGATGGGCGGGTTCAGCGGACAAGGCGGATTCGACGGCGAGATGGGCGGCCCCGAGGCGCTCCCGCCGGAGCCGGTGTCGTCCATGCCGGTGAAGGTCGACAAGACCCCTGGGCGCAACGAGCCGTGCTTCTGTGGCAGCGGCAAGAAGTACAAGCTGTGTCACGGCCGCTGAACCGGCGGCCCCTGCATGCGTGACTTCTCCGACGACCTCAACGAGCTGCGCCGCCGCGTCGAGGGCGCGCGCGGCTATCTGAAGGTCGACGCCGCCCGGGTGCGCGTCGGCGAGCTCGAGGTGGAGGTGGCCAAACCCGACCTCTGGGACGACCAGGACCGGGCCCGCAAGGTCAACACCGAGCTGGCGCAGCTGCAGGAGGACGTGACGCTCGTCGAACAGCTCGACGGCACGGTCTCCGACCTCGAGACGCTCGCCGAGCTCGCGCGCGAAGAAGGGGACGCCTCGGTCGAGGGTGAGATCCAGCAGGGCATCGACGATCTCGCGCGCCAGCTCGACGACCTCGAGCTGCGCGCGCTGTTCACCGGCGAGCACGACGACCGCGATGCGATCTGCACCGTCAACTCGGGTGCGGGCGGCACCGACGCGCAGGACTGGACCAACATGCTCTTGCGCATGTACCTGCGCTGGGCGGAGCGACGCGGCTTCACCGCCGAGATCGACGAGGTGTCGCCCGGCACCGAGGCCGGGCTGAGCTCGGCGACGTTCACGGTGAAGGGCCGCTACGCGTTCGGACTGCTCGCGAGCGAGCGGGGCGTGCACCGCCTCATCCGCATCTCGCCGTTCGACGCCAACGCCCGGCGCCAGACCGCGTTCGCGTCGTTCGACGCGGTGCCTGCGCTCGACGAGACGGAAGCACCGGAGATCGACCCGAGCGACCTGCGCATCGACACCTACCGGTCGTCGGGCGCCGGTGGACAACACGTCAACGTGACCGACTCCGCGGTGCGCATCACCCACATCCCGACCGGCATCGTCGTGTCCTGTCAGAACGAGCGGTCGCAGACGCAGAACAAAGCGCGCGCGATGCAGATCCTCGCCGCGCGCCTCGCGGAGCGTCAGCGTCAGGAGCGCGACGCGGAGCTCCTGGCGCTCGCGGGGGAGAAGCGCGACGTCGCATTCGGCAACCAGATCCGCACCTACACGTTGCAGCCGTACCAGCTCGTGAAGGACGAGCGCACCCGGTACGAGACCGGCAACGTGCAGGCCGTGCTCGACGGCGAAGTCGAGCCGTTCATGGAGTCGTTCCTCCAGTGGCGGCGCCAGCAGCAGGCGTAGCCACGTACCCCGATCCGCGACGGGCCGCTGCTACCCTCGCGCCCTCGTCATGATTCGCTTCGAGAACGTCTCCAAGATCTACAAGGGCGACGTCGTCGCACTCCGTGAGGTCTCTGCGGAGGTCCAAAAGGGCGAATTCCTCTTCCTGGTCGGCCCCTCGGGGTCGGGCAAATCGACCTTCCTGCGCCTCTTGCTCCGCGAGGAGCACGCGACCAAGGGACGCATCGTCGTGGCCGGGCGCGACATCTCGCAGCTGAGCCACTGGAAGGTGCCGCAGCTGCGGCGGAACATCGGCTGCGTGTTCCAGGACTTCAAGCTCCTGCCCAACAAGACGGTCTACGAGAACGTCGCCTTCGCCATGGAGGTGATCGGGCGTCCCCGCCACGTCGTGCGGACCCAGGTCCCCCAGGTGCTCGATCTCGTCGGCCTGGCCAAGAAGGCGGGGCGCTTCCCGTCCGAGCTCTCCGGTGGTGAGCAGCAGCGCGTGTCGATCGCGCGCGCGTTCGTCAACCGGCCCCTCATCGTGCTCGCCGACGAGCCCACCGGGAACCTCGACCCCGCGACCACCGTCGGCATCATGCGCATCCTCGACCGGATCAATCGCACCGGGACGACCATCGTCATGGCCACCCACGACCAACGCATCGTCGACGCCATGCGCCGGCGCGTGATCGAGCTCGACAAGGGCACGCTCGTGCGCGACCAGGCGCGAGGCGTGTACGGCGTCGGGAGCTGACACCGACACATGTGGACCAGAATCTCGTACTTCTCGCGCGAGACCTTGGTCTCGCTGCGTCGCAACGTGCTCATGACCATCGCCGGCATCGCCACCGTCGCGGTGTCGCTGTCGCTGTTCGGCGGCATCCTCATGTTGTCGAAGTGGGTCGACCACGGCACCGAGCGCATCAAAGGTGGCGTCACGCTCGAGATCTTCATGAACGTCAAGGCCACCGACCAGCAGGTGAAGGCGGTCCAGGATCAGCTCGACGGCGACAAGGGCCCGAAGGGCAACGTCAAGTCGTACCGCCACCTCACCAAGGAAGATGCGTTCAACGAGTTCAAACGCATCTTCCGCCGCAACCCCGACCTGGTGCAGAGCATCACGGCCAAGGACCTCCCCGAGTCGTTCCGGGTGGTGCCGAAGAAGGCGGAGCTCACCGACACGGTGAAGAGCGAATTCACCACCGTGCAGGGCGTCCAGGAGGTCACGACGCCGGGTGAGGCGCTCAAGGGCCTCATCGACGTCACCAACACGGTGCGCTGGATCTTCGTCGTCATCTCGCTGGTGCTGCTGGCGTCGTCGCTGTTCCTGATCGTCAACACGATCCGCCTGGCGACGTTCGCCCGCCGCCGCGAGATCGAGGTGATGAAGCTGGTGGGCGCGTCGAACTGGTTCGTGCGCATCCCGTTCATCGCCGAGGGCATGGTGCAGGGACTCGTGGGCGCCGGGTTGGCGATCATCGCGGTGGCCTCGCTCAAGCACTGGGGCTTCGACCAGGCCTTCAACGACCGCGGCAGCTTCTTCAGCGAGTTCTTCGTCACCACCGGCGACGCCACCCGGATCGCCTTCATCGTGCTGCTCATCGGCATCGTCATCGGCGTGATCGGCGCCTCCATCGGGCTCCGCCGCTTCCTGCGCACCTGATCCAATCGCGGCCTTTGTCGGGCTGCTCCGTGTCCGTGGCCCATGTTGCCGGTGTTGCGAATGTTGTTTACGATCGACGTCCATGTGTCGGCTCCGCCCCCTGGCCGCGCTCGTCTTCGCGGCCGCGGCAACCCTCGGGTTCTCGGCGCGCGCGCTGGCGCAGCAGGGCGACAAGCAGCAGCAGCTCCAGCAGCAGGTCAACGAGAGCGGCGCGGCCGAGGACGCGGCCCGGGCCAAGGTCGTCGACGCCCAGGCGCAGCGCCAGAAGTTCGACAACGCGCTGGCTGATGTCACCACCCGGCTGGCGGCGGCCAACGATCGCCTCGTCGCGGCGCAGGCGACCGTCGACCGTCTCGGGGCCGAGGCGGCTGCGCTGCAGGTGAAGCTCGATGCCACCGCGAAGAAGCTCGTGGCGGCGCGCGACGACGTGCGACACAGCGCGGTGCTGCTGTACCAGCACGGAGACGGCACCGAGATGATCGGGTTGCTCGGTTCGACCGATGGATCGGGCGACCTGGTGGAGGGCAAGCACTACCTCCAGCGGGTGAGCGACAAGCGTCAAGGCGACGCGAAGCGCGTCACCCGGCTCAAGCAGCAGCTCGACGCGCAGCGTGACGCGGTCGCGCAGCAGAAGCAGCAGGCCGACGCGGCGCGCGCCGCGGCGGCGGACGAGAAGGCGCAGCTCGACAACCTCGCCGCCCAGCAGGCGAGCGCGCGCGACGCGGCCGACAACGCGCTGCAGGTCGAGAACGCCGCGCTCGGCGATGCGATCTCGCAGCACGACCAGGCCGAGGCTGCGCTCGCGGCCGAGTCGGCGCGGATCGCCGAGCTCGCGCAGTCCGCGGGTGACGGACCGTCGCTCGGTGACGGAACGTTCATCTGGCCGGTGTCCGGCCCCATCACCAGCGGGTTCGGCTACCGCACCGATCCGATCACCGGCGCGACCGCCTACCACGCGGGCCTCGACATCGGCGCCGGCTGCGGCACGCCGATCAAGGCCGCAGGCACGGGGGTCATCCTCAGCGCCGGGTTCAACAGCGGTGGCTACGGCAACATGACCTTGATCAACCACGGCAACGGGCTGTCGACCCTGTACGGGCACCAGTCGTCGATCATCGTGTCCGCGGGCCAGTCGGTGACCCAGGGCCAGGTGATCGGCTACGTGGGATCGACCGGGAAGTCCACCGGGTGCCACCTGCACTTCGAGGTGCGCGTCAACGGCAACCCGGTCGACCCGAGGGGCTACCTCTGACCCCCGGACGCGAGACGGCGCTCCCGCCCACGTTCGTGGACCGGGAGCGCCGCGTCGTGACGAGAGCGGTTACTTGTTCGGCTGGGGCGTGACCCGCAGGTAGGGCTTCAGCGTCTTCCAGCCCTTGGGGAACTTCGTCTTGGCTTCTTCGTCGCTCACCGCGCCGCTGATGACCACGTCGTCGCCGTCGTTCCAGTTGACCGGGGTGGCCACCTGGTAGTTGGCGGTGAGCTGCAGGGAATCGATGACCCGCAGGATCTCGTCGATGCTGCGCCCGGTGCTGGCGGGGTAGGTGATGGTCAGCTTCACCTTCTTGTCGGGCCCGATCACGAACACCGAACGCACGGTCAGCGTGTCGTTGGCGTTCGGATGGATCATGTCGTACAGCGTCGCGACCTTGCGGTCGGGATCGGCGATGAGCGGGTAGTTCAGCGCCGCGCCCTGGGTCTCCTCGATGTCGCTCGCCCAGCCCTCGTGCGACTCCAGCGGGTCGACGCTCACGCCGATGATCTTGACCCCACGCTGGTCGAACTCGCTCTTGCGCTTGGCGAACGCGCCGAGCTCGGTGGTGCAGATCGGCGTGAAGTCCTTCGGGTGCGAGAACAACAAGCCCCAATTGTCACCGAGATAGTCGTAGAGGGTGACGGTGCCCTCGGTGGTCTCGGCCGTGAAGTTCGGGGCTTCGTCGCCCAGTCGAACCGCCATGGTGGTTCCTCCTTGGAACGCGGTGTCTCTGTCGTGACGTCCAACATACCGAGCTGGAGCCGAAAAAGGCAGTGAAAAGGTCAGAAATCTGGGCCGGCGGCGCCGCGCCGCGGCCACGCGGTTGACAGCCCGCCCTCGGCGGCGGGAACCTGCGCCCGCGGACGGCGGAGGCAGGGCGAATGACGACGACGAGCGGTGGGTACTCCGGGACCCCGCTGCCGAGGAGATTGGGCATCCGCGAGGGATCGCGGGTCGCGGTGGTTTCGGCACCCGACACGTTCACGCGCGTGCTCGGGCCGCTGCCCACGGGCGTCCAGCTCCGCACCGGGGCGCGGGGCCGCTGCGACGTCGTCGTCTTCTTCGTGACCCGCCGGGCCGAGCTCGCCCGACGTTTCCCCTCGTTCGTGCGCGCGCTCGAGGCCGACGGCGGACTCTGGGTGGCGTGGCCCAAGAAGACGTCAGGTGTGGCCACCGACCTCGCGTTCGACGCGGTCCAGGCAGTCGGCCTCGATGCCGGCCTGGTCGACAACAAGGTCTGCGCCATCGACGCCACGTGGTCGGGCCTGCGCTTCGTCAGGCGGGTGTCGGACCGCTAGAAACGGGCCCGTGTGCGGGCGGTTCGTGTCGGTGTCGTCGCCCCAGCGGCTCGTCGAGCGCTTCGGGGTCGAGGAGAGCGCGGTCGCGGCCCGGGAGCCCGACTACAACGTGACGCCGCGGGCGGTCGTGCCCATCGTGCGCGAGCGGCCGCCCCGCCCAGGCGCCGAGGGTCCGACGCGGCGGGTGCTGAGCATGGTCCGCTGGGGGCTGGTGCCGTCGTGGGCCGAGAGCACCGCCATCGGCGACAAGCTCATCAACGCCCGCGCCGAGACCATCACCGAGAAGGCCGCGTACAAGCGGGCCTTCGCTCGTCGCCGCTGCATCGTGCCCGCCGACGCCTTCTACGAGTGGCGTCCGTCGAAGAGCACCTCGACGAAGCGCCCGCCGCGCCAGCCCTACCTCGTGCAGCGGCGCGACGGCGACCCGATGGCGTTCGCCGGCCTCTGGGAGATCTGGCGCGACCCCGCGGTCGGTGACGACGACGATCCCGACGCGTGGGTGCGGTCGTGCACGATCGTCACGACCCGCGCCAACGACCTCCTCGAGCCGGTCCACTCGCGCATGCCGGTGATGCTCGACGACGCCGACTGGGACACGTGGCTCGATCCGACCACCGACGACCTCGGCGCGCTCGAGTCGATGCTGCGCCCCGCGCCCGACGACTGGCTCGAGATCCATCCGGTGAGCACGCGCGTGAACTCGCCCGACAACAACGATGCCGCGCTCGTGCAGCGGGTCGAACCCGACACGCTCCTCTGACTTGTCCCCCTCGCTCGCTCCGCTCGCTCCGTCCCAGCCCGCGAGCGCGGGCGGAGCCCGCACTCGCGGGGGCGTGCCGACTCGGTCGGTGTCGCGGCTCGCGTAGTCTCCGCCCATGGAGACCCGGCAGCTCATCGACCAGCTCGCGCAGGACTCGGAGCGCCTCGCCGACGCGGCCGCGGCCGCCGGCACCGATGCCGACGTGCCCACGTGCCCGGGCTGGACCGTCAGCGACCTCCTCGACCACTGCGTCCGCGGTGACAACTGGGCGCGGACCATCGCCGAGCAGGGTCGGGCCGGCAGCACCGAGCGGGTGCTCCCGGCCGACACCGACCCGTCCCTCCAGGGCGATGCCCTGGTGCAGGCGTTCCGTGCGAGCGCACAGGCGCTGGTGGCGGCACTGTCGTCGATCAGCCCCGACACCCCGGTGTGGACGTTCTCGGCGACCGACCGCACCGCCGCGTTCTGGCAGCGTCGGCGCGCGCAGGAGACCGCGGTCCACCGGTTCGACGCCGAGACCGCGGCGGGGACGCCCACTCCGATCGCCACCACGCTCGCGGTCGACGGCATCGACGAGTTCCTCGCCGTGTTCCTGCCCCGCCTCGCCGACAACTTCGGCGAGGTCGGTGACGCCACCGTGCACCTGCACTGCACCGACGTCGACGGCGAGTGGCTCGTCGCCCGGCGCGACGGAGTCCTCACGGTCACGGCCGAGCACGCGAAGGGCGACGTCGCCGCACGCGGCACGGCGTCCGACCTCCTGCTGTTCCTCTGGGGTCGCGTGCCGGCCGACGAGCTCGAGGTGTTCGGCGACGCCGAGCTGCTCGCCCGGTTCCGCGAGGCGATCCGCGTCTAACGCGGCGCGAGGGCACGGATGGTCTCGCGCACCGCATCACCTCGTCCCATGATCGACGGTGCCGTGGTCGTGACACCGTGCACGGCGTAGTCCTCCACGCGTTCGCGG
>DASUAS010000025.1:0-16287 GCA_035763625.1 Acidimicrobiia bacterium | reverse complement strand
CTGCTCGCGTCGCAGGCGTTCCAGACCACCGAGGCCTACGGCGACAGCACCGCCGGCGCGGTGTACCAGCAGCGCACCGGCGTGGAGGCCACCGGCGGCATCGTCCACCTCGGCGTCGAGGCGTTGATCCAGGAGAACGCCGACGGTCTCTACGACCCGACGATCGGCGCGCTCGGTGACACGCTCGAGCACGCGAACGTGCCGCGGGCAGTCGTCGCCAACGGCGATGGCGCGCAGCCGGTCGTCGACGACCCGCTGCAGCCCTACCAGCGGTCGGCGGTCAACGCACTCATGGACCACGAGGGTCGCGTCCCCGCGGGCCGCGTGAGCGCTGACCTGCTCGAGGCCGATCCTCGTGCGCCCTTCGGTCTGCGCACGAACAACGACGTCGCGTACCGGGACTTCTCCGACGCGTGGCAGCAGGGCGGCGTCGTCCTCGTCGAGGGCAGCGACCTCTTCCGGGCCGACCAGTACTCCGCGTTCCTCACCGACGACCAAGCTCGCGCGGAGAAGGCTGCCGCGCTGCACCGTGTCGACGACCTGGTCGGCCGCATGCTCGCCGACGTCGATCCCGCGCACGACGCGGTCTTCGTCGTGAGCCCGGCTTCGCCCCGTCGCGGGTCGGGTCTCGCGGTCACCGGCCTGCGCGCGCCAGGAGTGCAACCCGACTTCCTCCGGTCGGCCACGAGCCGTCGCAACGGCTACGTCTACGTGATCGACATCGCGCCCACCATCCTCGACCTCCTCGGCATCGACGTCCCGAAGGAGATGGAGGGGCGCGTGATGGAGGTCGTGCCTGGACCGGCGCGTGATCAGCGCGTCACGACACTCGTGCACGCGAACTCCGAAGGCGTGTTCCGCGACTCGAAGGTCGCGTTGGCCAACAACATCGCGGTCACGCTCGGCGCCGTGCTCGCGCTCGCCGGCGCGTTCGCGGTGCGCCGGTCCCAGCGGGGCGCGGGCGCGGCCCGCCTCCTGGCGCTAGCGGTGCTCGGCTTCCTCTTCGCCACCTACGCCGCCGAACCGCTGCACTTCGGGCGCAGCGACAACTCGATCGCGTACCTGGCGTTCCTGGTGCTGGTCGCGATCGCGTTCGCGGTGGTGTGCCGCGTGCTCGGCCGTGGTGGCCCGTACCGTCCGCTCGCGATCGCGTTGGCGGTCACCGTCGTCGTCCACGTGCTCGATCTCCTCACCGGCGCGCGGCTCGAGCTGAACTCGGTGTTCGGATACTCCGCGACCGTCGGCATCCGCGTGGCCGGCCAGGGCAACATCACGTTCTCGCAGCTCACCGCGGCGTCGTTTCTGCTCGGTGGTCTCGCGGTGTGGCGGCGACCTGGCCGCCTCACCGTGTACGCGGTCATCGCCATGCTCGCGGTGACCCTGCTGGTGATGGCCGCGCCGCCGTTCGGGGGTGACTTCGGCGCCGCCATCGCGGGCGCGCCCGGGTTCGGTCTCTTCGTGTGGTTGCTCCTCGGGCGCACCATCCGCCTGCGCACCGTCGCCATCCTCGGCGGCGTGCTCGTCGCGGCCGGGTTGCTCGTCGGCTTCGCCGACCTCATGCGCCCGCGCGATCAGCAGACGCACATCGGACGCTTCTTCGACGAGCTGCTCAACGGCGCCCCGGGCGACTCGTTCCTCACCATCCGCCGCAAGATCGACGCCAACCTGGCCTCGTTCGGCGGGACCAAGCTGCTGTGGCTTCTCCCCGTCGTGGCGGTCCTCGTCTGGTACCTCTGGCGGGTCCGGGCCGGTCGCATCCGGCCGCTGTTCCGCTCCGTGCCGGTGATCCGCCAGACGATGCTCGCGCTCGCGGTCGTCGCCGTGCTCGGCTACGCGCTCAACGACTCGGGCATCGCCATCCCCGCGGTCATGGCGCTCGTGTTCTAGTGCGCGCTGGTGTTCGTCTCGCTCACGCCGACGGCCGACGTGACGTCGGGATGGCGCGACTACTCGCCCTCGTTGACGCCGGAACGGTTGCGGGAAGTCGACAGCCAGGTCGGGAGCGGGATCCCCGCGGCTTCCAGCTGCTGAGCGAGACGCGCGTTCGGTTCCTCGTAGCGCGCCGCCAGCTCGGCGCGCACCGCGTCGGGGATGCGCTCCTCGGTGGGGCGTCCGTTGAGGCGGTAGTAGAACGCGCGCAGCTTGCGCTTGAGCTCCGGATGACGGCGCAGCACGCGCTCGAGCTTGTCGTTGCCGGCGAGCGCGACGCGCTGGAACCCCTCGTTCTTGAACCCGGTGGTGCGGTTCTCGGAGCTGAGTGCGTCGGCAGGGAAGCGCGCCGGGTCGAGGTCGAGCCACGTGGCCGTCTCGTGGAGCGAGGCGACCGGATCGCCCACGAGCCGGCCGAAGTCGATGATCCGCACGCGATCGGTGCCGAGCACGTCGAACCAACCGGGGAGGAAATCGGCGTAGCAGCCACCGCGGACGGCCATGAACTTCTCGTTCTCGGGGTCGTCGAAGTCGCTCGGCATGAGCCGGTCGGCCGCCGCGAGGTAGTCGGTGATCGGGTAGTCGGCGGGGAAGCGCAGCCGGATCTTCTGATACGTGAAGAAGGAGATGGCGCGGCTCACCGGTTCGCGCAGCACGACGAGCGCGTGCGGATCCACCAGTCGCGTGCGCATCGCCTCGGCGATCGCGGCGCCGCCGTAGAAGTAGGAGGGTGTTGCTTCGAGGTGCACGGGGCGGTCACCCGCATCGGCGAAGTACGCGTCCCACTCCGACGCCGGCGGGAGCGTCTCGCCGTAGCGGGCAGGGAGGAAGAACCGCGTCTCCTTCACAGACGACGGCGCGACGTCGGGGTGGGTCGACAGCGACACGAACAACGACGTCGTGCCCGCTTTGTTGACCCCTGCGATGATCGCATCGGTGCGGCGGGGCGCCACTGGTGGACCTCCTGACGGAGGGGTTGACTGCTGTGAACACCCTAGGCAGCGAACCTGTGGATCACGTGAGCAGCACGTGCCGCGGGTGAACGAAGAGGGTGCGCGACGCGCGAGCGAGCGCGGGCTAGCGTCCCCCGTGCCTTGATGACCCGGACCGTGTACGTCGTCGACACATCCGTCCTCCTCGCCGATCCGTTGGCGGTGACGCGCTTCGCCGAGCACGAGGTCGTGCTCCCACTCGTGGTCCTCACCGAGCTCGAGGGCAAGCGCCACCACCCCGAGCTGGGCTGGGCGGCGCGCCAGAGCCTTCGCTTCCTCGAGGACCTGCGCACCCGCCACGGTTCGTTGCTCGAGCCCATGCCGGTCAACGACGAAGGTGGCACGCTCCGGGTCGAGCTGAACCACCAGGAGCTCGAGGCCCTCCCGCCGCCGCTCACGTCACCCGCGAACGACCATCGCATCCTCGCGGTCGCGCTCAGCCTGGGACTCGAGGGCCGCGACGTCGTGATCGTCACCAAGGACCTCCCGTTGCGGCTCAAGGCCGGCGTCGTGGGCCTCGAAGCCGACGAGTACCGCAACGAGCTCGCCACCGACTCCGGCTGGACCGGGTTCGTCGAGCTCGATGCGTGGAGCTCGGTGATCGACGAGCTGTACGAGCAGAAGGTCGTCGACCTCGAAGTCGCGCGCGACCTCCCGTGCCACACCGGCGTCGCGCTGCACTCGGGGTCGCAGTCGGCACTGGCCCGCGTCCACCCCGACAAGCGTCTCCACCTCGTGCGCACCGACCAGTCGATCTTCGACCTGCGCGGCCGCTCCGCGGAGCAGCACATCGCGATCGACGTCCTCCTCGACGACGAAGTGGGCATCGTCAGCCTCGGCGGCAGCGCCGGCACCGGCAAGAGCGTGCTCGCACTCGCGGCGGGGCTCGAGTCCGTGCTCGAGCGGCGCACCCACCACCGCGTGGTGGTGTTCCGCCCGATCTACGCGGTGGGCGGCCAGGACCTCGGGTACCTGCCCGGCTCGGAGACCGAGAAGATGTCGCCGTGGGGCGCGGCGGTCACCGACGCGCTCGAGTCGATGGTGGGCCGAGAGGTGATCGACGAGGTCATCGCCCGCGGGTTGCTCGAAGTGCTGCCGCTCACGCACATCCGCGGTCGCAGCCTCACCGACAGCGTCGTCGTGATCGACGAAGCGCAGAACCTCGAGCGCACGGTGCTCCTCACCGCGCTGAGCCGACTCGGGCGCGGAAGCCGCGTGGTGCTCACCCACGACGTCGCACAGCGCGACAACCTGCGCGTCGGTCGCCACGACGGCATCGTGAGCGTCATCGAGACGCTGAGGGGCCACCCGCTCTTCGCGCACGTGACCCTGACGCGATCGGAGCGGTCGGCCATCGCCGCCCTGGTCACCCAGGTGCTCGACGGCTAGCTCTTCACCGGATTCATTGCGGGCTCGACGACGTCAGCGGTCGTCCAGCCCACAATGAATCGCGAGGTGCAGCGTCGGGTCAGCTCGACTGCGCCTGCGAGCGGCTGGTCAACGTCACCTTGACGGTGCTCGACTGGCCGTTGCGGGTGTAGGTCACGCTGATCTCGTCACCGCTCTGCTTCGCCTGCACCGCGGAGCGAACCGCGTCAGCCGACGTGACGTCGTTGCCGTCGATGGCGGTGATGACGTCGCCCTGCTGGAGACCGGCCTTCGAAGCCGGGCTGTTGGTGGCGACCTGGGTGACCTCGACGCCCTTGCCGTCGGTGCTGGTCTGCACGCCCACGCCGAGGAACCCGGCGTTGCTGGCGGTCGTGCCGTCACTGCCCCCGTTCGAGTTGCCGTTGCCGTTCGAGTTGCCGTTCCCGTTGCCGTTGCCGTTCCCGGGGAACTGGCCGCCGCCGGGGAACGTGCGGTTGCCGTTGCCGTTCGGGAACGGGTTGCTCGCCGCCTGGCTCGAGCTCGAGCCGGACGACGAATCACCGATCGCGTAGCCGATGCCGCCGAAGATCAGTGCGGCGACGATGGCGGCGGCGGCGATGCCCAGCCACTTGGGGATGAAGATCCCGGCCGGCCGGTCGGCCACGGGTGCGGCGGTCGCCGCGGCAGCGGGTGGGGCGGCTGATGCCGCTGCGTACCCGGGAGCCGCAGCGGGAGTGGCCTGCGTGGGCGCTTCGGCGGCCGGGGCAGCCGCAGCGGCCGGAGGAGGCGTCGGCGCGGGCGCGACGTCGTCCTCGTCGCCCGCCTGCGCGACCGCGGCGTCGTACGTGAACGGCTTCGTCTCCGCCGTCGGTTGCTCCTCGGGGGTCGGCGGCGAAGGCTGGCCCTCGGATTGCGGTGTCTCGTCGGTCATGGTCGGGGTCCTCCCGGGTCGACTCTCCCGACGCTCATGGTGGTGGGCCCCGGCTGAGAGGTCGCTGAGCGTGGTGATCGCGCTGCGTTACCGTGACGCCCATGGCGGTCGACCTCGGGTTGGACGGCAAGCGCGCCCTGGTGACCGGCGCCGCGATCGGCATCGGCCGCGGCATCGCGCGGTGGCTCGCGGCCGCGGGGTGCGATGTCGTCGTCGCCGACAAGGACGCCGAGACGCTCGACCAAGCCGCGGCGGAGGTGGCCGGAGCCGGCACCCGCGTGGTCGCGGTGACCGCCGACCTGCGCGACCCCGATGCCGTGCGCGGCCTCGTCGCCCGCGTCGTCGACGACCTCGGCGGACTCGACGTCGCGGTCAACAACGTCGGTTCGCTGGCCGGGCGCATGCCGGCGCGCTTCGTCGACCTCGACGACGACGCGCTGCGCGACGTCGTGGAGCAGAACCTGTTCGTCACGATGTGGTCGTGCCACGCTGAGGCGCGGGCGATGCTCGCGGCCGGCACGGCAGGCGCCATCGTCAACGTCACGTCGGGGGAGACGACCCGGCCCTCGTTGCGCATGGCGCACTACGGCGCGGCGAAGGCCGCGATCAACCACCTCACCGAGACCCTCGCGGTGGAGCTCGCGCCCCACGGCATCCGTGTCCTCGCGGTCGCGCCCGGCACCACCCTCACGCCGGTCGTGGCGGCCGCGCTCTCGGACGAGCAGGTCGCAGCCCTGGTGGACGCGCACCCGCTGGGGCGCCTGGGTGAGCCCGACGACCTCGGCCGCCTCGTGGTCGCGCTGGCCTCCGACCTGGGTCGGAGCGTCACCGGTCAGGTCGTGTTCGGCGACAACGGCGCCCGACTCTCCCGCAACCGCCCCGCGCTCTGACCCGGGCGGGGCGCAGCGTGGCGCGATCTCGCTAGGGTGCCCTCCGTGATCGTGGTCGTGGCGGCGTTGAAGGGTGGGGTGGGCAAGACCACCACCGCGGTGTACCTGGCGGCGGCCGCCGCGGGCGGGAAGCGGTCGATCACCCTGGTCGACAGCGATCCGCAGGCCAGCGCGGCCGACTGGGTCGAGCACGGGGCCGATCAGGTCTTCGAGACGATGGACGTCGTGGAGGCGCCCACCGAGCGGCTCCTGACCAAGGTCCTCGATCGCGTCGACGGCGAGGACGTCGCCGTCGTCGACACGCCTCCGGGCCACGAGCGGCTGCTGGCCAAGGCGCTCGAGCGAGCCGACGTCGTCGTGATCCCCACGCGGGTCGGGGGGGTCGAGACCGCGCGGGTCGAGGCCGTACTCGACATGGTGCCGAAGCGCCTTCCCGCCGGGCTCGTGTTCGCGTCCGCCCGCACCTTCACCCGCGACTACCAGGAGACGGTGGCCATGTGGCTCGAGGCCGGGGTGCCGGTGTGGGGCACCGTGCCGGAGCGGGTCGGCATCGCCGCCGGGCCCGACGGCTGGCTCTCGCCCGAGGGGCTCGAGACGTACGCCGAGGTGTTGCGCAAGGCGCGGCGCGCCGCCCGCTCCTGACCCGAGCGCGGGTCGGCGGTGCAGTCCGGCCGGAGTACCGTGGACGCATGGACGTAGGACCTGTCGAACTGCTGATCGTCCTCGCCGTGGTGCTGCTGCTCTTCGGCTCGAAGAAGCTCCCCGAGCTGGCCAAGGGCATGGGACAGGCGGCGAAGGAGTTCCGCAGCGGCCTGCACGACGAGCCGGAACCCGAACCGAAGTCAGACGACGCGAAGGCGGTCGAGAGCAAGGCGGTCGAGGCACCGGCGGTCGAGGCACCGGCAGTCGAAGCACCAGGAGTCGAAGCGAAGCCTGACCCGTCGACCTGACCGTATCCTCGGCTCATGCCCGAGACCGACCTCAACCCTCACGCCGGTCGACCGTTCACCGACGACGACGCCACCATCGCCGCCGCGCTCGACGACCTGAGCGTCCCCGCGCTGCTGTGCTCGATGGTGCACGTCACCGGCGATCCGCAGTGGATCCGCAGCGAGCTCCGCCCGCGGTCGTCGACGCTGAACGACTACACGGGCGGCATGACCGAGGAAGAGCAGGCCGAGGCGCGCGCGTGGGCGCTGCCCGCGATCCTCGAGTTCCGCGATGGTGGATGCGTGCTGCCGCCGCCGCCGTCCGACGACCTGATCCGCGAGATGATGGCGTTCCTCGCGTGCGCACCGGTCGACGACGACGTCGTTCCGATGTTCCTCGAGGACCTGCACCTCGACGGCGCCGATGCCCGCGCCATCACGTGGGCCGACGAGATCCCCGACGACGTGCGCGCCGACTCGCACGTGGTCGTGATCGGCTGCGGCGAGTCGGGCCTGCTGGCGGCGCTGCGGCTCGCGCAGGCGAAGCTCCCGTTCACGGTGATCGAGAAGAACGACGGTCCCGGCGGCACGTGGTGGGAGAACCGCTATCCGGGAGCGCGCGTCGACATCGGCAGCCACTTCTACTGCTACTCGTTCGAACCCGCCGACCACTGGACCGAGTACTTCTCGCAGCACCCAGAGCTGCGGGCGTACTTCCGTCGCGTGCTCGAGGCGCACGATCTCGAACCGCACTGCCGGTGGAACACGCGCGTCGACGGCATGACCTACGACGAGGCCACCGGGCGCTGGGCCGTCGACGTCACCAACCCTGACGGCTCCACCGAGACCATCGACGCCCGTGCCGTCGTCAGCGCGGTCGGCTCGCTGAACACGCCGCGCATGCCCGACATCCCGGGCATGGACGACTTCGAGGGGCCGTCGTTCCACTCCGCGCGCTGGGACCACTCGGTGGAGTACTCGCGCAAGAAGTTCGCGCTCATCGGCGCCGGCGCGAGCGGGTTCCAGATCGCCCCGACGATCGCCGACGACGTCGAGCAGCTCATCGTGTACCAGCGCACCGCGCAGTGGGTGTTCCCGAACCCCAACTACCACCGCGCCGTCCCCGACGGTGAGCGCTGGGCGATCCGGCACCTGCCGTTCTTCGGCCGCTGGTTCCGCTTCCTCACCTTCTATCCGGGGGCGGGGCTGTCGGTGGAGCGCAACCGCATCGACCCCGACTGGGACGACGACGGCTTGTCGGTGAGCGCGTCGAACGCGGCCACGCGCGAGCTGTTCTCCGCGCTCATGCTCGCCCAGCTGGGCGACGACGATGAGCTGAAGGCGAAGGTCATGCCCGACTACCCGCCCACCGCGAAGCGCATGCTGCAGGACAACGGATCGTGGCTCGCGTGCTTGCGCAAGGACAACGTCGAGCTGGTGCGCACCGGCATCGAGCGCATCGTCGCCGACGGCATCGTCACCGTCGACGGCACGTTCCGTCCCGCCGACATCATCTGCTACGCCACCGGGTTCCGGCACAACGACTTCCTGTGGCCGATGCACATCGTCGGGCGCGACGGCGCGGTCCTGCGCGACGAGTGGGGGATCGAGCCCGCGGCCTATCTCGGCATCACGGTCAAGCAGTTCCCCAACCTGTTCTGCCTCTACGGGCCGGGCACCAACCTGGCCCACGGCGCCAGCCTCATCTACCAGTCGGAGAACCAGGTCGACTACGTGATGCAGGCGCTGCACGAACTGCTCACGTCGGGCCAGCGTTCGCTCGAACCCCGGCCCGAGGTGCAGGACGACTACACCGCGCGCTACACGAGCGAGATCTCACAGATGGTGTGGGCGCACGAGTCGGTGAAGCACTCGCACTTCAAGAACCCCGAAGGGAAGATCTTCACCATCTCTCCGTGGCCCATCCCCACCTACTGGCGCTGGACGAAGACCTTCGACCCGAAGGACTACGTCTGGGAGTGAGTCCGCGGGTCAGTCGCCGGTCTGATGGGCGATCAACTCGATCCAGGTGACGCTGACCGGCGGGTCGGCGATTCCGCCCTTGGCGAGCGCCTCGCCGAGGCGGTCCTCCATGAAGCGCGCCTGGTGCTCGGGTGAGTCCCACACCTCCATCACCACGAACCGGCCGTCGTCACGGTGGCCGGCCGAATGGGTGATCAGGCCGTCAGGCCAGTTGCCCTCGCCCGTCTTGGGATCGAAGTCGAGCGCGGCGTTCACCGCGTCGTACTCCTTCTCGGTCACGCCCTCGAATTCGAGGATCACTGCTGCTGGCATCGACGACTCCTCCTGTCTGTGCCCTTCGATCGGAGAGCTTCCCAGATTCGCCGCCACCGCGCATCCGGATCAGTGCGAGGGCGATCAGAGCGTGGTCGGACGGTTGGTGAAGCGCCGCGCCGACGGCGACCAGAACCACCCGCCGCCGGTCTTGGTGCCGCCGTCGACCGGGATGTTGTGGCCGGTCACGTAGGCCGACATGTCGGACGCGAGGAACAGCGCGACACGCGCCTGGTCCTCGGGCCAGCCGAGGCGCCCGACCGGCGCCCACGACTCCCACATCTCGTCGTGCTCGCTCACCGGTGAGTAGTCGACCTGGGGCGTCTGCGTGAGGTCGGGACCGATGCCGTTGACGCGGATGCCGTTGCGGCCCTGCTCCGCAGCCAGGCACGTCGTGAAGTGCGCGACGGCGCCCTTCATCGCGCCGTAGATCGGTTCGCCCGGGTAGCCGCGCATGCCTTCGACGGAGTGGAAGTTGACGATCGACCCACCGCCGCTGTCGATCATGGGTTGCAAGAAAGCGCGCGTGACGGAGAAGAAGTGGCGGAGGTTGATCTGGTACATCGCGTCCCACGACTCGGGCGTCGACTTGGCGAAGCGCACGAGCGGACGGAAGTCGCCGACGTTGTTGACGAGCACGTCGATGCGCCCGTCGTGCTCGCCGAGCACGTCCCCCGCGAAGCGCTCGACTTGGTCGTCGTTGCGCACGTCGACGACGTGCGCGTGCGCGGTGCCCCCGGCGGACGTGATCTCGGTCTCCTTCGCCTCCGCGCGATCGGCGTCGATCTCGGCGAGCTCGACGCGTGCGCCGTGCTCGGCGAACAAGCGCGAGATGGCGCCGCCGATGCCGTCGCCGCCACCGGTGACGACGGCGACCTTGCCCTCGAGGAGGCGCTGGTAGTCGGGGATGTCGGGGACGTCGGTGGGTGCCTGGGCCATGGTCGAGCACCCTAGCGAGTCGGTCGCGCGGTGACGCCCGGCGTCCGAGCGCGTTTCCGAGTGGGGGAGAGCGGGCACCCTCGCAAGGCGGGCGGAGGATGCGAGGAGGATGCGAGGAGGATGCGAGGAACCATGTCCGATGCTGGAGAGCATCGACGCGAGCAGCGCGCCGATGTCGTACGCACCATCGAGGATGCCGAGACCCTGACCGACCTCGGGGTGATCGTCCCGCGCGAGGTGCTCGAAGCCGCGCGCGACGAGCTCGACAACCCGGCCGACGAGACCGACGAGGGCTGACCCGCCCACACGCGTGCCTGGCTCGCTACCGTCCGGATCGACGTGCGGAGGGCACGTCCCCGAGAGAGGAGCGGGTCATGCCGAACTGGGCCGAGGAGGTCACGGCCGTCGCCACCGTGGTGCTCGCGGTGGGCGCGCTCGCCGCGATCGGGGCCGCGGTCTTCGCCGGTCAACAGGTGCGCGAGGCGCGCATCGGCCGGCAGGCGCAGGTGGCGTCCGATTTCTTCAACCGCTGGAGCGACGGTCCGATGGTCGAAACCCGGCGGCTGGTCGCGTCCTACGGCACACCCGAGAACCTGCGCGACGCGTTCCTGCGCCACATCGAGAGCAACGACGTCGAGGCGTTCGTGCTGTTCCGCGAGCTCGACTACTTCGAGCAGCTGGGCGCCATCGAGCAGCACGGCGGATTCGACTTCGGGCTGATTCGATCACTCCTCGGCCAGAAGCTCGTCGACCGCTTCGACCTGTGGCAGCCGTCGATCGAAGCCATCGGTGGGCGCGAGGTGTATCCGAACTTCACCCAGCTCGCGGAGAAGATGCGCGCGGCGGTGCCTTGACGATGCCGTCGCGTCACGATCACGACGCGGGCGGCGATCCGGAGCTGCTGGCCGCGAAGGCCGCCGTGCGCGAGCGCGTCTGGGCCGACCTCGACCAACCCGGCATCGCGCGGTTCCCGAAGCCGGCCAACCGCATCCCCAACTTCGTGGGCGCGGAGGCGGCGGCGCGGCTGCTCGCCGAGACCGACGAATGGGTGGCGGCGACGACGCTGAAGTCGAACCCCGATTCGCCGCAGTGGCCGGTGCGCCAGCGCGCCCTGCTCGACGGCAAGGTCGTCTACATGGCGGTGCCGCGTCTCGCGGAGCGGAACCCGTTCTTCCTCCTCGATCCCGAGCACCTCGCCGACGACCCGCGCACCGCGAGCTCGATCAAGGGTGCAGCGCGCAGCGCGCGCACGGTGGGCGTCGACGAGCTCAAACCGGTCGACCTCGTCGTCACCGGGTGCGTCGCGGTCGACGAGGCGGGCGCGCGTCTGGGGAAGGGCGGGGGTTTCAGCGACCTCGAGCTCGCCCTCGCGGCGCAGGCGGGGCTGGTGGACGCGCGGACCGTCGTCGTGACCACCGTGCACGAGCACCAGCTGCTCGCCGCCGGGTCGGTGCCGACCACCGCGCACGACCTCCACGTCGACGTGATCGTCACCCCGGAGCGCGTCCTGCGCTGTCGGCGCCCGAAACGCTGGAGGCTGCCGGACCTGCGCTGGGCCGAGCTGACCGACGAGAAGATCGCGGCGATCCCGTTGCTGGCCCGGATGCGCGGATGAGCGGCGCCTTCAGGCCGGCTTCGTCACGTGCTCGGCGATCCACGCGTTGAGCGGGCGCGCGGCGGTGAGCGTCGCGACCACGCGGTCTTTCGCCTTGCGGGTGCCGAGCCACCCGCCGACCGGCCACGCCTTCGACATCACGATGCCCTTCAACTTGAGCAGCTCGATGCGCGGGTGGTCCTTGGCGTAGCCGCGCGGCGCGGTCTTCACCGAGTCGTGTGCCCCGACGTCGTACTTCGCCGTGCGGAGCGCGGCGACGATCTGCTCGAGCTCGCGTCCGGTGCGGTCGTCGTCGATCGCGGCGCGGAAGCGCTTCAGGTCGTCGGACATCGGCATGTAGAGCCCGCTCCCGACGAAGAGCTCGTCGGCGGAGACCGACACGTACCCGCCGCTGAGGTGCGCGGCGCAGTTGAGCTTGTACGGCGTCTTGTCGGTGCTGAAGCGGACGTCGCGGTAGGGACGGAAGACCTTGCCGGAGCCGAACTCGTCCTCGAGCTCGGTGAGCAACGCCTCCATGGGTTCCTTGACGCTCTGCTCGTACACCGCCTTGTGCGCCTGCCAGTACGCGCGCGAGTTGTCGTCCTCGAGACCCTCGAAGAACTCGACCGCCTCGACCGGCCAGCCCGTGAACGCCACCGCGACACCGTATGCTCCCGGCTCATGGACCTGACCAAGTACCGCCACTCCGACTCCATCACCGTCGACGCGTCGCCCGAAGCGGTGTACGCGCTCGTCGCCGACGTCACCCGCATGGGCGAGTTCAGCCCGGTGTGCAAGTCGGCGCAGTGGATCGACGACGACCACACCACCTTCACCGGCGACAACGTGCTACCCGAGATGCAGTGGACCACGACGTGTCGCGTCGACGTCGCCGAGCCGGGCAAGGAGTTCACGTTCACCAACCTCGGCACCGACGGCTCGCGCGAGCTCGTGCGGTGGTCGTACGAGTTCGCGCCCGCCGGCGACGGCACCACCGTGAGCGAGCACTGGGAGGTGCTCCCCGGGTACGCCGACTTCTGGGCGACCGTGGCACCCGGCGCGAACGTCGAGGACTACCTCGACAGCGTCGTCGACCGCACGCACTCGGGCATGGCGGAGACGCTCGCCGGCATCAAGCGGACCGCCGAAGCGTGAGCCGGGCCCGACGTCTGGGTAGGTGTTCGCGATGACCGAACGGCGACCCGACGAACCCGAGCTGCGCGAGGTCGACGCCGACGAGCTCGCACACGACGAGATCGAGCCCGACCCCGATCAGCCGCCGGGCCCGGTGCCCGACGACGAGCGCGAGCTGCCCGACGACGACGAACCCGACCTCGGCGACTTCGAGGGCAACCTCGACGCGTGAGCTCGCGGCCCGACGAGCTCGTTCAGTCGTCGGTGTCGCGGCAGTCGCGACAGGCGGCGCCCATGAGCTTGACGGGACCGAGCTCGACGACGAGCGGTGCGAGGGTCGGTGTCTCGATGTGCTCGCCGCACAGGTCGCAGCGGCGGTCGTCGGGCGTGCCGGTGACGCCGGCCTGGTAGAAGTCGAGGCACATGGTGCACAGGACGCGCGGGTTGCCGAACGCGACGTAGGCCGGCGCCGGTTCGTCGAGGTGCGGGCAGCTCCGTCCCTGCTTCGCGAGCCACGCGTCGAGGGTCGCGTCGACCGCGACGTTCACGGGGTCGAGCCCGCCGGGAGCGACGGGCGCACCCGCACCGACGAGGGCGAGCGCGTCGGCGCGTTCCTTGCGGGCGGCTTCGAGCTGGGGGGCGAGCCATGCGGGCATGTCGGCCATGGTGCAATTTCGGCAGCCGGCGCCGGTGACTGAAGGGGTGCGCGATCCTGGCGCATGACCGAACTGGCGGCGCTCCAGCGCACGATGGAAGCGGTGTACGGCGAGCGGGACCGCGCGCGTGGGGTGCCGACCACCGTGGCCTGGCTGGCCGAGGAGATCGGCGAGCTGGCGAAGGCGGCGCGCAAGGGCACGGTCGAGGAGCAGCGACACGAGCTCGGCGACGTCCTCGCCTGGTTGGCGTCGCTCGCCAACCAGCTCGGCCTCTCGCTCGACGACGCCGTCGCGCGCTACGCCGACGGCTGTCCTCGCTGCGGCGCCACGCCCTGCGCCTGCCCGTGAACGGCCGCGGGACGGTTCGCGACCGCCACCGAGGTCGGATCTCGCCGTGCTGGGGACGAGCTCACGACCTCGGTGGAGAGCTGGTCGTCAGGGCAGCGCAACCCAGGGGTGGGATTCGTTGCGGGCCTGGGTGCCGTCCGGCGGGCAGTGCCCGATGTCGACGCCGCCCGTGTTGAGCACCTGACCGGTGTCGGTGTGCGTCGCCACACCACCCGGGCTCCAGACCGTCACCACCGGCTGCGACGCGGACGGCGCGCCACACGGACCCTGGTCCGAGGTGTCGGACGTGTCGAAGTTCTGGTGGGCGGTCTCGGTGAGGATGAGGCTCCCGTGCGCCGGTGCGGTGTGGTTCTTCCAGAGGTCGAAGGTCACGCCACCGATCTGGACGCGCACGCTGATGCAGGGCACCGCCGCGCCGGTCGGGTTGTCGATCTTGATCGCGCCGGCGTCGATGTCGGACGACGTGCCGACGTACGCCACGCTCGGGCTCCCGACCCACGGCGACGGGAAGCTTCCCGGCACGCCGGCCTGGTGCACGAGCGAGTTGTCCGCGTAGCCCACCGACACCGGCAGCGTGAGCGGCTGCGCCGCCACGACCGAGACCGGTTGGCTGGCGCTGCCGGTGCCGCCTGCGGTGTTCGTGGCGCTCAACGTGATCGTGTAGGTGCCCGGGCCCGCGTAGGTGTGCTGCGCGACGCGGTTCGCCGGGGAACGGGTCAGCACGGTGCCGTCACCGAAGTCGAACTGGTATCCGGTGATGCCCGTGGGGTCGGTGGAGAACGCGTCCGCCGTCACCGACAGTGGCGCGGCCCCGCACACGGGCACGACGTTCAGTGACACCGGCGGTCCAGGTGGTGGCGGCGGCGGTGGCGGTGGCAGACAACTCGCGAGCAGGAGCGCGCCAGCAGCAACTGGCAGCGCGAGGGTCGTGAGCCGGAGCCGCCTGGGCATCGAGATCACCGCCGTTCGGGTGGTTGTCGGACCAACGCCTGCCTCTTGTCGAAGGAGCATGGTGGACGAGGAGCGCTCGCTGAACGGGCAGAGTGGCGATTCGTGTACGTCGAATGACGGAGGCGCGCGTCGACGACCGCCGTGGGTGGCGGTGAGGGGCAGCGAGTCGGCCTGTACGCCGGACTGTGTGACGGCAGCGGCGTGACCGGCGGGAATGCGCTGAGAAATGCTCTGACCTGCAAGAACACGGCGCGGTAGTTCGCATCGTTTGTCGTCGGTTCTCGACCTGCTGTCGACCAGCTGTCGACCACATTGGCCCGCGGGGCTGCGCGCACGCTCCGTACACACAGCCCCGTGTACACGCATCTGACTCCGGGTCGCTCCTGCGGCATGTCAGGATCGGAGGCGTGGGGAGGGTTGTCCGGCCGAGGCGCGGCGCTGTGCTGGTCGCGATGGTCCTTGTCCTCGGCGCGTTGCCGTTCGATGCGACGCCGTCGCTCGCCGCCAAACGAGTCGCGCGTTCGTCCTGGCCCTTGGGAGTGTCCGAGGCGCCTCGCGCTCCGGTCGCGACGCGTTCCGGTCGAGCGGTGGTGGCTTTGGGCTCCGATCGGGTGTTCGTGTTCGGCGGCGGCAAGATGGGAGAGGGCGTCAGCAAGCCGGACGGCCACGACGACGGCGCGATCCTCACGCTCGCCACCAAGCGGTGGTCCCGTACTGCTCGAGCTCCGTTCAAGGTCGTCGGTCCCGGCGGAGTCTGGACTGGGCGCAAGGTCATCGTCGTGGGCGGTGCGCCGCGTTGCACCATCGACAACCCGGGCTTCCGGCAATGTCGCACAGCGGTCACGAAAGCGGGTGTCTATGACCCGGCAACCGACTCGTGGCACGAGTTCAACGTTCCTGCCGCTTTCAAGCGGTTCCTAGGCGCGAGCCCGCTGATGTGGACCGGCAAGGAAGCGCTCTTCTTGCAGGGTCAGGAGATCCTCGCGCTGTCTCCGTCGGGGCGTTTTCGCGCCATCGACATTCCGAGCACCGTGGCAGTCGGGTGGACCTGTGCCACGAAGAACGCGATCGCGACCATGGATTCCCACGTTGCGCGTGACCCCGCGGCGGCGGTGACACAGCTGCAGATCTACGACCCAAGGACCGACCGTTGGACCGCGAGCAGTCCATCACCCGGAGACACGGGTGCGGTGTCGCCCGCCAGCGGCATGGGACCACTGGAGCGTGACGAGCGCCAGGAGCATGGGACCACCCCAGCGCCAGTGATGGGACCACCCCGCCGCCAGTGATGGGACCACTTGGGGTCCACCTTCGTCGGTCTCGCTGACGTT
>DASUAS010000024.1:0-14717 GCA_035763625.1 Acidimicrobiia bacterium | reverse complement strand
CTCACGTGCCGCAACTTCGACGCCGGTTCATCGGGCTAGGTACCGGTGAAGTTCGGGGGGCGCTTCTCGGCGAAGGCGCGGGCGCCCTCCTTGGCGTCGTCGCTGGCGAACACCGACGCGGCGCGTTCGCGCCACGCGGCGATGTCGGGGGCGAGCAGGCCGCGGGCGTCGAGCGCGATCTCCTTGGCCAGCACGACCGCCAGCGGCGCGTTGGCAGCGATCTGCCGTGCGATCCCCACTGCGGTCGGCACCACCTCTGCCGCGGGGACGACCCGGTTCACCAGCCCGTGGTGGAGCGCGCGGGCCGCGTCCATGGGCTCGCCGGTGAACGCGAGCTCGAGCGTGACCGCGGGCGGGAGCCGCAACGACGCCCGCGTGGTCGCGCCGACGCCCACCAGCCCGCGCTTCACCTCGGGCAGACCGAAGGTGGCGTGCTCGGCGGCGACGATGATGTCGCAGCCCAGCATCACGCCGAAGCCGCCGGCGACGGCGGCGCCGTTCACCGCGGCGACGATCGGCTTCGGGTAGCAGCGCTCCACGAACACCGTCGTGCCCGGACCGTCACCGGGACCGATGGGCTCACCGGCCGCGAACGCCTTGAGGTCCATGCCGGCGCAGAACGCCTTGTCGCCCGCGCCGGTGAGCACGATCGCCCGGACCTCCGGATCCGTCTCGGCGGTGACGAACGCGTCGCCGAGCTCGCGGAACAGGTCGCGGTTGAGCGCGTTGCGTTGCTCGGGCCGGTTCATCGTCAGGACCAGCACCCCGTCGGAGAGTGCGCGTTCGAGCACCATGCGCGAATCTTGCTCCATGACCGACGACCTCGCGAACTCCGCGCTTCCCGCCGACACCGTCGGCCTGCTCGAGGGCCTCACGTCGACGCGCGCGATCCGTCGCTACCGCGACGAGCCGGTGCCGCGGGCGGCCCTGCGGGCGATGCTGTTCGCCGCGACGCGCGCGCCGAGTGGCTCCAATCGCCAACCGTTCCGCTTCATCGTGCTGACCGACGGTCCCAAGGCCCAGCAGGCCAAGGACCTCATCGCCACCGGCGCTCGCAAGGTGTGGTCGGGCAAGCGGGCCAACGACGGCTACGACACGGGGTCGGGCGCGGTCGACAACTCACCCAAGGCGCGCATGGCGGCGACGATGCAGCGCTACACCGACGAGTTCGAGCGCGTGCCCGTGCTCGTGCTCCCCTGCCTCGTGCGCTACCGCGACCCGACGCCGTTCGAAGGGGCTTCGGTCTTCCCCGCGGTGCAGAACCTGCTGCTCGCGGCGCGAGCCCTCGGCTACGGGGGCGTGCTCACCGGCTTCCACGGCCTCGTCGAGCCGGAGCTGCGCGAGCTGCTCGAGATCCCGGAGGGCGTCTTCATGGCGGGGACGATCACCATCGGCAGGCCCGAGGGCAACCACGGGCCGGTCCGACGCCGGCCGATGGGTGAGCTGGTCTACGGCGAGGGTTGGGGCGTCACCCCCGAGTGGGCGGTCGACCCGGTGGGCACGCAGCACACCCAGGCCGGCCCGCCGAAGCCCCCGGCCACGACCAGCTGAGCGCGACCACTCGATGACCACCGTCGCACCTCCGGAGACGACGCGCGCTCCGGCGCGCGCGTCCGCCGACCTCGCGCTGCGCGTCGTCGTGCTGGTGATCGTGATGTCGCCGGTCGCCGCGGTGCTGGTGCTGCGGATCGCCCGCCCGTACTTCCCACTGGGGGACGTCGCGAGCATCGACCTCCGGGTGCGCGACGTGTTCACCAGCCACACCCCCCTGGTCGGCGCGTACAGCCGCGGGTTCGACCATCCCGGCCCCATGCTGTTCGACGCGCTCGCGCCGCTGTCGCGACTGGCCGGCGGTGCGACCTGGGCGACCCTGGTCGGCGCCGCGCTCGTACAGGGCGTCGGCGTGCTCCTGCTCGCGTGGGCCGCCTTTCGTCGGGCCGGCACCGCGTTCATGGTGCTGATGCTGGGCGCGCTCGGGCTCACGTACCTCGGCCTCGACGGCCTCGGCCAGTTCACCAAGGCCTGGAACCCGTACGCCGCGATCCCGTTCTTCCTGCTCTTCCTCGTGCTCACGTGGGCGTTCGCGCTCGGCCGCCGCTGGTGCCTGGTCGGCGCGCTCGCGGCGGGCACGTTCGTCGTGCAGAGCCACGTCGGGTACTCGCTCCTCGTCGCGGTCGCACTGGTGTGGGCGGTCGCCGTGCTCCTCGTCGAGCGTCGACTGGTCGACGACGCACCACCGTGGACGAAGGTGCTGGCGTCGAGCGCGGTGGTGCTCGTCGTGCTCTGGCTGCCACCGGTGATCCAGGAGGTGCGCGACCGTCCCGGCAACCTGACGGCGCTGTGGCACTACTTCCGCGACAACGGCACCACGCTCGGGCTGCATCAGGGCGCCGGGTTGCTCGGCACCGAGTTCCGCATCCTGCCGCCCTGGCTCGGCGGCAACGAGACCTACGGCCTCGGCAGCGGCAACGCGGCGCCGTCGAGCGCGTGGTGGCTGCTCATCCCGATCGCGCTGCTCGGGCTCGGGTGGCTGGCCGCCCGTCGGAGTGGCCGCCGCGACGACCGACGGCTGGTGGAGCTGGCCGCGCTGATGGGCGCCGTCGGTGTCGTCGCGATCTCTCGCATCACCGTCGACCCGCTCCCCTACGTCTTCTACTGGCGCGTCCTCCTGGCGACGTTCGTCGTCGCCGCCGGCGGTTGGGCGATCGGCCACGCGCTCCCGAGCGAGTGGGCGCCGTGGCCCCGACGGATCGGCGTGTCGGCCACCCTCGTCGCCGTGGTCTGGGGCTTCGGCGCGCAGACCGTCGACGTCATCGACACCCGCCACCACCTCGAGCCGGCCGAGCCGCTGATCGCCGACGTCGACGCGCAGGTGCGCGCGCAGGGCCTGCCCACGAAGCCGGTGCTCGTGCGTGCCGTTGGCAGCACCCTGTACGGGTTCGACCAGGGCCTGATCGACGCGCTCGACCGCGACGGCGCACCGGTGCGCGTCGACCGCAAGTACGGGTACCACTTCGGTGACCAACGCACGGCTGACCCGGCCGCAGTCGACGAGATCTGGTACGTGGCCGAGGAAGGTCGGTACGCGGCGCTCCTCCCGCAGCTGCCCGCGGCACGGCTGGTGGCGTCGGCGTCGCCGTTGCCGCGCGCCGACGAGCGCGAGCTTCGCCGGCTGCAGCGCGACGCGGCGGACGCCCTGCACGCATCTGGCCACGACGACCTCGTCGCGCAGCTCGACAACCCGTTCCTCGACGTGGTGATGGAGCAGCGACTCCCCGACCTGGCTCCCGGCCTCACCGAGGAGATGGTCCGGCGGATCACGCAGCTCAACCGGGAGGTGTCAGCGAGCGGATCTTGTCGCTGCACGATCGTCGCATTCCCCGCCGACCGGGACCCGAGCCTGCCGTTCACGATCGGGTGAGGGCGACGAGTCCCGGTCCCGTTACAGTGCCGCGATGGCGGACGACACGAACGATGTGCTGCTGGTCGAGGCGCGCGGCCCCGTGCGGCTGCTCACGCTGAACCGGCCCGACGCTCTCAACGCCACCAACGAGACGCTGCACGGCGCGCTCGCGAACGTGTGGCCGAGCCTCGCGGCCGACACCGAGATGCGCGCGCTCGTCATCACCGGTGCCGGACGCGCGTTCTCCGGTGGCGGTGATCTCCACCTGCTCGACCGCATGGTGCACGACACCGAGCTGCGCGCCACGATCATGGAGGAGGGCGCGGCCATCGTGCGCGGGATGGCGAGCATCGAGGTGCCGATCATCGCCGCGGTGAACGGGCCGGCGGTGGGGCTCGGGTGCAGCCTCGCGGGGCTGAGCGACATCGTGCTGGTCGAGGAGCAGGCCTACTTCTCCGATCCCCACGTCGCGCTGGGGCTCGTCGCCGGCGACGGCGGCGCGATGACGTGGCCGCTTCTCACCAGCCTGCTCCGCGCCAAGGAGTACATCCTCCTCGGCGACCGCCTCCCCGCCGAAGACGCGGTGCGCCTCGGCGTGGCCAACCGGGTCGTCCCCACCGGGACCGCAGTCGAGGAGGCGCTGGCGCTCGGTCAGCGCTTCGCCAAGCTGCCGCCGCAGTCGGTGCGCGAGACCAAGCGGCTCCTCAACTCCGCGCTGCACGCGGCGATCGGAAACCTCCTCGACTCCGCCATCGCCACCGAGACGCAGTCGTTCGACGAGCCCGCCTTCCAGACCAACCTCGCCCGCATGCTCTCCTGACCATTCCGCGTTGCTCGTGTGCGGCTACGGCACACCAGCAACGCCAAAACGGGGCTAGAGGGGCAGGAGGGGTGGGAGCTCGCGGCTGGCGAGGAGATCCTGGCCGAGGCGCTTGGTGAGGACGGCGCTCGAGCCGAAGAGCTGGTCGAGCGCCCAGATCCGTCGCAGGTACAGGTGCAGGTCGTGCTCGGTGGTGAAGCCGATGCCGGCGAGCACCTGCTGGCAGTGCTTGGCCACGACGCGGGCGCTGCGGCCCGCGCTCGCCTTGGCCATCGATGCGGTGACCGGCGTGACGTCGAGCCACGCCGCGTCGATGACCGCGGCCGCGGTCTCGACCGCCACCAACGCCTCCGCCAGGCGGTGGCGGACGGCCTGGAACATCGCGATCGGCTGACCGAACTGGATCCGCTCGAGCGCGTGCTCGCGCGCCAGCGCCAACGCACGCCGCGACACGCCCACGAGCTCGTGCGCGAGCGCGAGCTGCGCGAGCTCCACCGCGGCAACCCAGTCGACGGCTCCGGCGTCGGGTCGCGCGATCTCGCCGTGCACCTCGACCAGCGCCAGCTCCGGATCGACGCCGTGCACGACCCGGGTCTCGAGCGTCGCGGTGTCGACCGTCGACCCGGCGAAGCCGGCGGCTGTCGTCGCCACGACGAACATCGACGCGCGCACCGACGTCGCCAACCCGCGCACGCGACCGCCGACCGCCGGCGCATCCACGCGACCGATGGCGGGCAGCACGATCGCGGTGGCGTCGTCGAGCTCCTGGTCGAGCGCGAACGCGACGACGCGACCGAGGGCAGACGACCGCGCGCACGCTTCACCCTGGAGCTCGAACAACCGCGACACCGCGGCGCGCGTGTCGAACGACAGCGCGTCGGTCCACCCGAGCTCGACGAGGGCGGCGTCGAGCGCGTCGCCCGTGTGCTGCTCGGTCGCGGCGCGCACGCTGCGCTCGAACAGGGCGAGGTCTGCGCCTTCCAGGGTCGAACCGCTCACCGGTCGTTCCCGAGGTCGAGGAGCCGCCGGGCGATGATGTTGCGCTGGATCTCGGAGCTCCCGCCGTAGATCGACGCCGCCCGCGAGTAGAGGAACTCGCTGCGCCACCGGGTGCTGGTGACGTCGTCGCCGAGGGTGATCGCCTCGGGCAGCGCGTCACCCACCAGATCGAACACCGCCTGCTCCGACGACGCCAGGAGCACCTTGTCGATCGACGTCTCCGCGCCGAGCGGTTCGCCGGCAGCCATGCGGTGCACGGTGGCGCGCGACCGGGCCCGGAACGCGTACAGCAACTGGGTCACCTCGCCGAGCTTCGCGGGGTCGATCAGGTCGGCGTCTGCCTGCGCGAGCGCGTCGGCCAGTCGGCGGTGCAGGAACGCTGCGCGCTGCCACAACGACGTGCTGCGCTCGTACGGCAGGAGGTCCATCGCGAAGGCCCAGCCGTCGCCCTCCTTGCCGAGGGTGCGGTCGAACGGCACGAGCACGTCGTCGAAGAAGACCTCGCAGAACTCGGGCTCCCCGTGCATGGTCTCGATCGGACGCGGCGTGATGCCGGGCGTGTCCATGTCGACGAAGAGCGCGGTGATCCCGCGGTGCGCCGACTCGACGGTACCGCTGCGCGTCAGCAGCACGCAGCGCTGCGCGTACTGCGCCAGGCTGGTCCACACCTTCTGCCCGGTGACGCGCCACCCGTCGTCGGTGCGCACCGAACGGCACGTGAGCGAACCGAGGTTGCTGCCCGTGCCCGGTTCGGAGAAGCCCTGACACCAGACCTCGTCGCCACGCAGCAACGGCGGAAGCATGGTCGCCGACAGCTCCGGAGGCGCGAACGCGATGACCGATGGCCCGAGCACCTCGGGCATCGAGTACACGCCCGAGTACACGAGGTCGCGCACGGTCAGCGCTTCGCTGAGGTACGCGCGGACGAGTGAGGTCCCACCCAGTCCGCCGACGCGCTCGGGCCATCCCCACCGCGCCCAGCCCGCGTCGAACGTGAGACGACGGACCTTGGCGATCTGCGCCATGTGGTCGTCGAGGGTGGGCACCGCCGCGTGGTCGAGGCCGGTCTCGGGCGCGAGCTCGTCGGCGTGGTCGTCGAGCCAGACGTCGAGCTCGCGGCGGAACCGATGCAGTTCCAACGGCCGTCAGCCCGCGATCTGTGCGCGCCGCTCCGCCCAGTCGTCGCCGTGCTCGTCGGCGACCTGACCGGCGCGGCGCAGGCGCTCGAGCTGACCGCCGGGGATCTTCATCCCGAACGACGTGCAGCTGCGGAACTCGAGCACCTCGACCCCGTCGGCGCCCTCGCCGCGGTAGACGACCGCGTCGTGCGTGCCGGTGACGAGATGGGGCGAGCGGGGGCCGTCAGCCGCGAGCGCGGCGCGGTCGTCGGCGTCGAACTCGGGCCGGCGCATCGTCCCCGACTCGAGCAGCCCGGGCGCGTCCCTGCCGCGGAACAGCTTGATGCCCTGCTTCTCGCTCGACATCTCGGTCATGCCGTCATCGTGGCACACCCACCGCGCGGCGCCAGCGTTCAGGAACAGACGTTCAGGGCAGGCGACGACCCAGGTCGTCGGCGTGGGCGACGTGGAACGGCGCCGCGAACAGGCCGACCGCGTCGGTGTCGGCCCACCGCTGTTCGAGCACCGGCCGCAGGCGACCGGCGACCGCCACCGGGTCGTCGTCGAGGAAGAGGTAGGTGAGCTGGTCGCCCGGCTGCGCGAGGGAGTACTGCTCGGGCACGCCCGACGCGGTGGCACCCCACCACGCGCCGGCGACGCCGTCGACGGCGACCAGCGGCGCGGGCGACTCGGTATCCGTTCCATCGAGCCGCTCGATCAGGAGGTACACGCCGGTGGCCGGCCACCACGGCAGCACGTCGGCACCGACCTTGGCCGCGGGGTCGGCGGCGCGACCGTCGAACGCGTACACCCCGCGCTCGACGGAAGGCAGGAGCTCGGGGATGCGCCCGACCTTGCCCAGCTCCCGGCCGAGGTCGTGGAACGGCTTCAGGCCCGAGGCGTCGGAGAAGAAGTAGTTCATGACGTGGTCGGTGGCGCCGAAGCGGGCGTCGTTGGCGGCGCGCGCGGCGCGGCACTCGGGCGTCGAGATCAGGCGCAGTGAGGCGCGGATCGTGTCGAGCCGGTACTGCTCGGGGCGGTGGTCGAAGAAGTGCCAGCGCAGGTAGTCGACGTCGCGCCCGTCGGGGTGACGGGTCGACATCGACACGTACACGAGGTCGATCACCGAACCGCCGAGCGCGAGCACGCGCTCGGCGTCGTCGGACGGTGTGCCGGGGAGGTTGGCGCTGGTCATGGGCGCATCATCGCCCGTGTGCGGTCAGAGGTTCCAGACGCGCGCCGCGTTGCCGCTCACGACGAGCTCGCGCTCGTGCGGATCGACACCCGCGAACATCTTGTCGACCATGGCGCGCGAGTGCGGCCAGCTCGACACCGGGTGCGGGTAGTCGGACGACCACATGATGTTCTCGATGCCCAGGCACTCGTGCGCGTGACGCACCGCGTTGGGCTCGTCGATGAACGTGAGGAACACGTTCTGGCGCAGGTAGTGGCTGGGCAGCTCGGTGATGGCCGGGAAGTCGTAGCCCTGTCGCTGCGTGAGGTCGTCGGCGATGTAGGCCCACCACGGCACCCAACCGAGACCGGGCTCCACGAACACCACCTTGAGGCGCGGGAAGCGCTCGAACACGCCGCCCATGATCCACATGCCGAGCGCCTCGGCCGCCGAGAGCGCGACCATCGGCACGAAGATGCCCTTCTGCGGCGTGGGGTCGCGGCGGGCGAGGTCGTCGAGCTGCGTGTTCATCCCGATGTGGCAGCAGATCGGCAGGTCCGTCTCCTGGATGGCGGCGAACAGCGGGTCGTAGCGCTGGTCCCAGTAGTCGGGGACGCCGAGCTCGGCCGGGTACACCGGGAGCTGCAGCGACTTGCAGCCCACGGACGCCGCCCACTGCACCTCCGCGACGGCGGCGTCGATGTCGTGGATCGGGATCTGGTACGAGACGACCAGCCGCTTCGGGTCGGCGGACGCGAAGTCGGCGAGGGTCTCGTTGAACGCGCGCGTCGCCTCCCGCCACCCGTGTTCGATCAGGTAGAGGTAGCGGAACGAGCTCACCTCGCAGTAGTTCACCGACGCCTCGACGCCGTCGTCGTCCATGTCGGCGAGGCGGGCCGACGCCTCGGAGTGGCCGGGACGCCCGTTGGCCTCGTGGCGGCGGTTCTTGCCCATGCCCGCGTTCGGGTCGGGCGCGAGGCCCTGCTGGGCGCGCCACTGCTCGTTGGCCGCCACCGACGCGGTGCTCGCCATCGACGAGCGGAAGCGCAGGAGACCGGCGTCGTAGTCGTCGTGGAACTTCGCCGCCAGGTGCTCCTTCACCCGATCGTGCGAGACGTCGACGTGGTCGTCGGAGGAGATGAGGCGCTCGGCGGACGTGGCGGGCTCGGCGGACGTGGCGGGCTCGGCGGACGTGGCGGTGGTCATGACGGCTCCACGGGCTCGGGGTCGGCCATAGTGGATGCTATACGGCGAGGTCGGACCCTCGCACGGTGCGCGCGAGACTGCTCCCGGAGGACGCCATGGACCCGCGACCGCACACCACGATGTCGGGCGTCGAGCTCGACGCGGTGTACGGGCCGGCCGACGCGGAGCGCCCGGGCGAGTTCCCCTACACGCGGGGCCCGTACGCCTCGATGTACCGCCAGAAGCTCTGGACCATGCGCCAGTTCGCGGGCTTCGGCACCGCCGAGGACACCAACGAGCGCTTCCGCGCCCTGCTCGCAGCCGGCGGGAGCGGGCTGTCGACCGCGTTCGACATGCCCACGCTGCTCGGACGCGACTCCGACCACGAGCTCGCGGTCGGTGAGGTCGGGCGCGCGGGCGTTGCGATCGACACCCTCGTCGACGTCGAGCTGCTGTTCGCCGGGATCGATCTCGGCACGGTCAGCACGTCGATGACGATCAACTCGGCCGCCGCCACGCTGCTCGCGATGTACGTGGCGCTCGGCGACCAGCAGGGCGTCGCCCGGACGCACCTCCGCGGCACGATCCAGAACGACATCCTCAAGGAGTACCAGGCGCAGAAGGAGTTCGTGTTCCCGCCGCGACCGTCGATGCGGCTCGTGACCGACGTCGTGCGCTTCGCCACCGCCGAGCTTCCCCGCTGGCACCCGGTCTCGATCTCCGGGTATCACATCCGCGAGGCGGGATCGACCGCGGCGCAGGAGCTCGCGTTCACGCTGGCGAACGGGTTCGCCTACGTGGAATCGGCGCTCGCAGCAGGGTTGGACATCGACGCCTTCGCACCGCGGCTCAGCTTCTTCTTCAACGCGCACGTCGACTTCTTCGAAGAGATCGCCAAGTACCGCGCCGCGCGCCGCATCTGGGCCCGATGGATGCGCGACGAGTACGGCGCACGCGACGAGCGCTCCCAGCAGCTGCGCTTCCACACGCAGACCGCGGGCGTGTCGCTCACCGCGCAGCAGCCCGAGGTGAACATCGCGCGCGTCGCGCTCGAAGCCCTGTCTGCGGTGCTGGGGGGTACCCAGAGCCTCCACACCGATGCCTTCGACGAAGCACTCGCGCTCCCCACCGAGCGGGCGGCCCGCATCGCGCTACGGACGCAGCAGGTGATCGCGCACGAATCGGGGGTCGTGAACGTCGCCGATCCGCTCGGTGGGTCGTGGTTCGTCGAGGAGCTCACCGACGAGCTCGAGCGGGAGGCGGAGCAGACGTTCGCGTTCTTGCGCGACCAGGGGGACGGCTCGATGCTCGACGGCGTGCTGCGCGCCATCGAGCAGGGCTGGTTCCAGCTCCAGATCGCCGACGCCGCCTACGACTTCCAGCGGCGCGTGAACGCGGGTGAGTTCGTGATCGTCGGCGTCAACGACCACGTCGACGGTGACGACGCGGTGCCACCCACGCTGAGCATCGATCCCGCGGTCGAGGATCGCCAGCTCGCGCGCTTGCAGCGAGTCAAGACCGAGCGCGACCACGACCGGGTGCGCGTCGCGCTCGACCGGATCCGCCGTGACGCCGCCGACCCCACGCTCAACCTCGTGCCCGCCATCCTCGACGCGGTGCGTGACCACGTGACCGTGGGAGAGATCACGTCCGCGCTCGAAACCGTGTTCGGCACCTTCACCGAACGCGCGGTCGCATGAGCGAGCCCTGTCGCGTGCTGCTGGCCAAGATCGGGTTCGACGGCCACGACCGTGGCCTGAAGGTCGTCGCCCGCACGCTGCGCGACGCGGGCATGGAGGTCGTGTACGCCGGGTTGCGCCAGACGCCGGAGACCGTCGCCGCCATGGCCCGCGACGAGGACGTCGACGCGGTCGGCATCTCGATGCACAACGGCGCCCACCTCACCATCGCCCCCCGCGTCGTCACCGCGCTGCGCGACGCCGGTGCACGCGCGGCCGTCGTCGTCGGGGGCATCGTCCCCGAGCCCGACGTCGCGGTCCTGCACCGCGCCGGGGTCGCCGCGGTGCTCGGCCCGGGTGCGTCGAACGCCGAGGTCGTGCAGGCCGTCACCGACGCGTGCGCCGCAGCCGCCCAGCGCGATTCATTGCGGGATTGAACACCTCCACGGTCGTCCAACCCACGATGAATCGCGTCGGCGTCAGGCGCGGGCAGCTTTCAGCGCGGCGGTGAAATCGGCGATCAGATCGTCGTCCGCCTGATAGAAGGGGAAGTACGCGCACACGCGGTTCGAGTACCGGCCGTAGCGACGCACGATCTCCTCCGCGACCTGGTCGGGCGGGCCGTGCACCGCGATGGTGTCGATCATCTCGTCGGTGATCAACGTGCCCATCGTCGCCCAGTCGCCCTGCTTCGACAGCCGGTTGAGCTCGGGCTGCAGCTCACCCCAGCCGTGCACGTCGAGCACGGGTTTGTACGCGGGCGTCGAGCCGTAGAACGCGAGCAGGTTGCGCACGCCCTTGGCCGCTTCGAGCTCCTCGTCGTTGCGGCCGACGCCGACGATCACCTCGACGATGATCTCGAGGTCGTCGCGCGTGCGACCGGCCGTGGCGAGCCCACGGTCGATCGCGGGCATCGTGCGCTCGCTCATGTGCTCGCCGCTGTTGAACGGCATCACGAGGATGCCGTCGGCGACCTCCGCCGCCATCTCGTTCATCTTCGGACCGAGCGCGCCCACCAGGATCGGCGCGATGCCGTGCGGGTTGGGGCCGGGGTCGAACGCAGGCGTGGAGAGGGTGTGGCGCGTGTACTCGCCCTCGAAGCGGAGAGGTGTGCGCTCCTGCCAGTGCTCGAGGATCGCCTTGATCGCCAGCACCCACTCCCGCATGTGCGCGACCGGGCGACCGAACTCGCCGCCGAAGCGCTTCTCCACGTGCGCCTTGACCTGCGTGCCGAGGCCGAGGCGGAACCGTCCGCCGGAGAGCTCCTGCAGGTCGTAGGCGGCGTTCGCCAGGTGCCACGGGCTGCGCGGGAACGCGATCGCCACGTTGGTCATCAGGTCGAGGTCGCACACCGGTGCCGCCGCCACCAGCGGGAAGAAGAGGTCGTGCGAGTTCTCGAAGCTGAACACGCCGTCGACGCCCAGTGCCTGCAACTCGGGTGCCCTGCGCGCCGCCTCCATCACCGACTGCGAGAGCTGGACGTCGACCTGCATGGGCATGGCCGGCGACGGTAGCGCGGCTTGCCCCCGTCGCTCGCGCCCGATCGCTTCGTCCCGGGCGGCGGGAGGGACACAGCCCCATCCCGCCGCTAGCGTGCTGAATTGCTCAGACGACGACGAGGGACGGATCGCCATGCAGCCCGACGACCACTACATCGTCATCACCGCCGACAGCCACGCCGGCGGCAGCCACGCTCAGTACCGCGAGTTCCTCGATCCCAAGTACCGCGACGACTTCGACGCCTGGCGCGGCAAGTACAAGAACCCGTTCAAGGATCTCAAGGACACCGACCTGCGCACCCGCAACTGGGACGGCGACCTGCGCGACCAGCAGCAGCACGAGGACGGCGTCGTCGGCGAGGTGCTCTTCCCGAACACGGTGCCGCCGTTCTTCCCGAGCTTCGTGCTCTTCGCCGAGCCGCCGCGGCCCGAGGACTACGAGCACCGCCACGCGGGCGTGCAGGCCCACAACCGCTGGCTGGCCGACTTCTGTGCACGGAAGCCCGAGGCGCGCGCCGGCATCGGGCAGATCTTCCTCAACGACATCGACGACGCCATCGCCGACGCGCAGTGGTGCAAGGAGAACGGACTGCGCGGCGGCGTGCTCGTCGGCAACCCACCCATCACCGCCGACTGGCTCAAGCCCATGTACGACCCCTGCTACGACCCGCTCTGGGCCGCGTGCGAGGAGCTCGACGTCGTCGTGAACACGCACTCGGGCACCGGCGGCCCGCGGTACCAGAAGGCACCGGCGATGCCGATCGTGCACATCACCGAGATGATCTTCTACTCGCAGCGCCCGTTCGTGTACATGCTCGTCGGGGGCGTCTTCGAGCGGTTCCCGAACCTGAAGTTCGTGCTCACCGAGGCCGGCTGCGCGTGGGTGCCCGGCGTGCTCGAGCAGCTCGACGCCATGATGGGCATGCTGCGCACGGGCGCCACCGGTGAGATGCGCTTCGAGGGCGAGACGGTGCCGGTGCGCAACGCCACCGACTACTTCAAGCAGAACTGCCACATCGGGATGAGCCAGCCCCGCCCGGCCGACATCCGTGCCGCGCTCGGACCGGTCGGCATCGATCGCGTCATGTGGGGCAGCGACTACCCCCACGAGGAGGGCACGCTGCCGTTCAGCCGCGAGCACCTGCGTCAGGTCATGGGCCACCTCGAGCCCGAGCAGATCCAGCAGATCGTCGGCGGCAACACCGCCGAGCTCTACGGCTTCGACATGGATGCGCTGCGCCCGGCGGCGGAGAAGTACGGGCCGACGGTGGCGGAGATCGCCGAACCCCTCGTCCAGTTGCCGGAGGGCGCCAACGAGGCGCTGCTCCGGTCCGCGAAAGAGCTGACCCGGACCCGCTGACGTGCACGTGCGGCTCGAGCCCGAGGACGACTACTTCCACGCGCCCGACGACGACCAGAACTACAACGAGAGCCGCTACTACAACTTCTTCGATCCCGACGCGTCGGCCGACGGGGGGCTCGGCGGTTGGATCCGCATGGGCAACCGGCCCAACGAGCACTACGCGGAGATGACCGTGTGCCTCTACCTGCCCGATGGCCGGGTGGGGTTCATGTTCAAGCGGCCGCACATCGAGGGGCACGTGGCGCACGACGCGGGTGGCCTGAAGTTCGACGTGGTCGCGCCGTACGAGGAGCACCACGTCACCTACGACGGCGACGTCTGCGTGCTGGTCAACCCGCGCGACATGGCAGACCCCGGCACCGCGTTCAAGAGCAACCCGCACGAGGCGTGCTCGATCGACCTCCGCCTCACCGCCGCGTCGGCGCCGTCGGGTGGCGAGCCGATCTACGACGAGGGCGAGGAGCCTGCGCCGGGGGTCGCGCACAGCTTCGCCAAGGGGCACACCGAGCAGCAGATGGCGATCACCGGTGTCGTGGAGGTCGACGGCACGCGCTTCGACCTCGACGACGCGTTCGGGCTGCGCGACCACTCGTGGGGCCCGCGCGTGTGGCAGAGCATCTGGTGGTACCGGTGGGTGACCGCCAGCTTCGGCGGACGCCTCGGGCTCGCGTGCACCATCCGCGGCCATCAGGACGATCCCGACCTCCGCAACGTCAACGGCTGGGTGTTCGATCTCGATCGCTACGGCGACGGCCGCGTGGTCAAGGTCCGCGACATGGCGCTCACGTCCGAGTACGACGACGAGTGGTTCGTGCGGCGCAGCGACGTCGTGATCACGACCGACGACCACGCGTACGAGTTGCACGGCGAGGTGACGTCGAGCATCCCGCTGCGCAACCGGCGCGACGGCATGGTGACGCGCCTCACCGAGGGCATGACCCGCTGGACGTGCGACGGGCGCGCGGGCGCAGGGCTGTCGGAGTACCTCGACCAGGTCGTCGATGACGTCCCTGTCGGCACCGCCGTCGGTCTCTGAAGGTCTCGCCGCCGCGCTCGCGCCCGTCCTGGGCGCGCCGGTCGAGATCACCGACCTCCGCACGCTGACCGGCGGCGCGTCGCGCGAGACGTGGTCGTTCACGGCCGGTGGCGAGGAGCTGATCCTGCGGCGCGACCCGCCGGGTCGACCCAACGCGCCGGGAGCCATGCGCCGCGAAGCCGACGTGATGCGCGCGTGCGTGCGCGCCGGCCTGCGCGCACCCGAGGTGCTGCTCGACGACGATGGCACCCACCTCGGTACGCACGGTCTCGTGATGCGCCGGGTGCCGGGCGAGACGATCGCGCGGCGCATCCTGCGCGACGACGAGTACGCGGCCGCGCGCCGGGTGCTCGTCGGCCAGCTCGCCGAATTCCTCGCCGGGCTCCACGCCATCGATCCGGCCGCGGTGCCCGGTGCCGAGACCCCCGACGCGCTCGCGGT
>DASUAS010000023.1:0-9414 GCA_035763625.1 Acidimicrobiia bacterium | reverse complement strand
GGCCGGACCAGCACCGGGTAGCCGACGCCCTCGGCGACCGCGCGCGCGTCGGCCGGTGACGCCGCCGTGCCGCCCTCGGGTTGGGGGATGCCGAGCCGCGTACAGAGGTCGTTGAACCGCTCGCGGTCCTCGGCCAGGTCGATGGAGTCGGGACTCGTCCCGAGCACCCGCACTCCCGCGGCTTCCAGCCTCCTGGCCAGTTTGAGCGGTGTCTGACCGCCCAGCGCCACGACCACCCCGACGAGCTCACCACCACCCTGGGCGGCTCGTTCCTGCAGACGTGTGCAGACCGCGAGCACGTCTTCGAAGTGGAGAGGTTCGAAGAACAGGCGGTCGCTGGTGTCGTAGTCGGTGGAGACGGTCTCGGGGTTGCAGTTGAGCATCACCGTCTCGAACCCGGCGTCGGACAGCGCGAACGCGGCGTGCACGCAGCAGTAGTCGAACTCGACACCCTGACCGATGCGGTTGGGACCGCTGCCGAGGATGACCACCGCGGGCCGGGACAGAGGCGCGACCTCGTCCTCGTCCTCGTAGGTGCCGTAGTGGTACGGCGTCCGCGCCGCGAACTCCGCCGCGCACGTGTCCACCGTCTTGTACGTCACCTCCACCCCGGCGGCGCGCCGCGCCGTGAACACGACCTCTTCGTCGACATCCCACAGGTACGCCAGCTGCGCGTCCGAGAAGCCCATGCGCTTCACGCGCTTCCACTCACGACGCGAGAGATCGATCGGCGCACGCCCACTCAACCACGCCCGCAGTTGCGAGATGGAGGAGAGGTGCTCGAGGAACCAGGGATCGATGCCGGTGGCCGCGTGCAGGCGTTCGACCGACACGCCCCGTCGCAGCGCCGCGTCGAGCAGGAACACCCGTTCCGGGGTCGCCTGCACCACCCTGCGCACGAGCTCGTCGTCGGAGCACGCGTCGTACTCGCGCTCGGTCGGGTCGCAGTTGAGCCCCCACCGGCCGGTCTCGAGCGAGCGCAACGCCTTCTGCAGGCTCTCGGGGAACGTGCGTCCGATCGCCATCACCTCGCCGACCGACTGCATCATCGTGCCCAGCACCGGCGACGCGCCGGGGAGCTTCTCGAACGCCCAGCGCGGCACCTTGGTCACCACGTAGTCGATGGTGGGTTCGAACGACGCCGGCGTCTCACCGGTGATGTCGTTGATGATCTCGTCGAGTCGGTACCCCACCGCGAGGCGCGCCGCGATCTTGGCGATCGGGAACCCGGTGGCCTTGCTCGCCAGTGCGCTGCTGCGCGACACGCGCGGGTTCATCTCGATGACGACGACGTCGCCGTTCGCCGGGTTCACCGCGAACTGGATGTTGGAGCCGCCGGTGTCGACGCCGATGCGGCGGATGCACGCGAACGCGTCGTCGCGCAGGCGTTGGTACTCGATGTCTGTGAGGGTCTGCGCGGGCGCGACCGTGATCGAGTCGCCGGTGTGCACGCCCATGGCGTCGAAGTTCTCGATCGAGCAGATGACGACCACGTTGTCGGCGTGGTCGCGCATCACCTCGAGCTCGTACTCCTTCCAGCCGGCGATCGACTGCTCGACGAGGATCTCCGACACCGGGCTGGTCGCGAGCCCGTGCGCGGCGACCGCGCGCAGCTCGTCGGCGTTGGCGGCGAAACCGGTGCCGCTGCCACCGAGGATGAACGACGGGCGGATGATGAGCGGGTAGCCGACCTGCTCACCGACCACCATGGCCTCGTCGAGGGTGTACGCGAACCCCGACTTCGCGACCTGCAGACCGATCTCCTGCATCGCGGCCTTGAACTCGTGACGGTTCTCGGCGGTCCTGATCGCGGTGACGCTGGCGCCGATGAGCTCGACCCCGTACTCGTCGAGCACGCCCGCCTCGGCCAGCTCGATCGACAGGTTGAGCGCGGTCTGGCCGCCGAGGGTGGGCAGCAGCGCATCGGGGCGCTCGCGCTCGATGACGCGGGTGAGGCTCTGCACGTCGAGCGGCTCGACGTAGGTGGCGTCGGCGAATTCGGGGTCGGTCATGATCGTCGCCGGGTTCGAGTTCACCAGCACGACCCGGTAGCCCTCGTCGCGCAACACCCGGCACGCCTGCGTGCCCGAGTAGTCGAACTCGCAGGCCTGTCCGATGATGATCGGACCGCTGCCGATGATCAGGATCGTCTCGAGGTCGGTGCGCTTGGGCACGAACTCTGCTTCCTTCCGGAGGAGGTGTTCTCCATCATGAGCGTCGTGAAGTCGTCGAACAGGTAGCGGGCGTCGTGGGGACCGGGTCCGGCCTCGGGATGGTGCTGCACCCCGAACGCGGGGGCGCCGAGCACGCGGAAGCCCTCGACCACGCCGTCGTTGAGGTTCACGTGGGTGAGCTCGACCTGGCCGACCAGCCCGTCGGGCGAGACCGCGTAGTTGTGGTTCTGGCTCGTGATCTCCACTCGACCGGTGGCCTCGTGCCGCACGGGGTGGTTGGCCCCGTGGTGGCCGAACTGCAGCTTGTAGGTCTCGCCGCCGAGGGCGAGGCCGAGGATCTGGTGACCGAGGCAGATGCCGAACACCGGCACCTCCCCCACCAAACCCCGCACCGCGTCGATGGCTCCCGTCACCGCGGCGGGATCACCGGGGCCGTTCGACAAGAAGACGCCATCGGGTTCACGCGCCAACGCGTCGGCGGCCGTGGTCGACGCGGGCACGACCTCCACCCGACACCCGGACGCGACCAGCTGCCGCAGGATGGTGCGCTTGATGCCGAAGTCGTAGGCCACCACCCGGAAGGGCGCGTCGTCGCTGCCGACGGTGTACGGCTCGGGGGTGGTGACGGTGACGACGAGGTCGATGCCATCGGTGCCGCGCGCCCCGTCGACCGCGGCGCGGACCGCGGCCTCGTCGGTGCCGAACGCGCCGGGGAGCGCGCCCTCGTCGCGGAGGTGCCGCGTGAGCCGGCGAGTGTCGACCCCGCTGATGCCCGGCACGCCGTGGCGCACCAGGAGGTCGTCGAGCCCGGCGGTGGCGCGCCAGTTGCTGTGGTGAGGCGCCAGCTCGCGCACGACGACGCCGGCGCAGAACGGGCGACGGCTCTCGTCGTCGTCGACGTTCACGCCGTAGTTGCCGATGTGCGGATAGGTGAAGGTGATCACCTGGCCCGCGTAGGACGGGTCGGTCACGATCTCCTGGTAGCCCGAGAGCGCGGTGTTGAACACCAGCTCTCCCGTCCCCACTGCGACTTCACCCGCGCCGGTCCCGAGGGCGCCGATCGCCTCCCCTTCGTATTCACTGCCGTCGGCGAGCATCAGGATGGCGTCGGTCACCGGGTCGCCTTCCCGTCGATCACGACCGGGTCACCGGCAAGGAGGGTGTGTCGCACCTTGCCCCGCAACGTGCGTCCGGCGAACGGCGTGTTCCGCGCCCGGCTCGCCAGCTGTTCGGGCTCCACCGTCCACTCGTACGTGGGATCGAAGATGGTCAGGTTCGCCGGCGCGCCGGATTCGATCGGCTGTCCGTGGTCGTCCAACTGGGCGAGGGCCGCAGGACGCCAGGACAGGAGCGCCAGGGCATCGGGAAGGGAGAGGTTCCCCGGCTCGACCAGCTCGGTGAGGGTCACCGCCAGCGCGGTCTCCAGCCCGAGCATGCCGGGCGGCGCCTCCTCGAAGGGTCGCTCCTTGGACTCCGGGGTGTGGGGGGCGTGGTCGGTGGCGATGGCGTCGATGGTGCCGTCGGCGAGCCCCTCGCGGATGGCTTCGACGTCGGCGCGTGTGCGCAGCGGCGGGTGCACCTTGAACATCGGATCGAAGTGCTGGCAGCACTCGTCGGTGAGCGAGAAGTGGTGCGGGGCGCACTCGGCGGTCACAGGGAGGCCACGGGCCTTGGCCGCCCGCACCAGGTCGACGGTGCCGGCGGCCGAGCAGTGCAGGAAGTGCACCGGAGTGCCGGTGACGGCGCAGAGCTCGATGTCGCGCGCGACGACGACGGTCTCGGCGACCGCGGGGCGACCCGGGATGCCGAGGCGGCTCGACCACGCGCCCTCGTGCATGTGTCCGCCACCGGCGAGGGTCTCGTCCTCGGCGTGCTGGGCGACGATGGCCCCGGGCAACGACGCCGCGTACTCGAGCGCGCGACGCATCACACCGGCGCTGGCGACGCAGGCGCCGTCGTCGGTGAAGATGCGCACGCCGAGCGCGTAGAGCTCGCCCATCGGCGCGAGCTGCTCGCCCGCGCGCGCGACCGTGATGCAGCCCGACGACACGACGTCGCACAGCCCGGCCTGCCGGCCGAGCGCGAGCACCGAGCTGACGACCGCGGCGTCGTCGAGCGCGGGACGCGTGTTGGGCATGGCCACCACCGCGGTGAAACCGCCCCGGGCGGCGGCGCGGGTGCCGGTCTCGATGGTCTCCGCCTCCTCGTCGCCCGGCTCGCGCAGGTGCACGTGCAGGTCGACGAACCCCGGACTCACCACGCATCCTGCGGCGTCCAAGGACGCCTCGTCGTCGCCGCGCGGCAGGTCGGGAGCCACGTCGACGACCCTCCCGTCGCGAACGCGCACGTCGGCGCGACGCGATCCCAGGGCGTCGACCACCTGTCCACCGGTGATCACGAGCGAGGAGGCATCAGAGGAGAGCTCAGGCAACGGAGGCTCCGGATCCGAGAAGGGTGTAGAGCACGGCCATGCGCACGGCGACGCCGTTCGCGACCTGTTCGGTGACGAGCGACGCGGCACCGTCGGCGACCGCGGCCGCGACCTCGACGCCGCGGTTCATCGGGCCGGGGTGCATGATCAGCGCGTCGGGCTTGAGCCGCCGCGCGCGCGCTTCGGTGAGCCCGTAGCGCGCGGTGTACTCGCGCACGGTCGGGAACAACGCCTCGCGCTGGCGCTCGAACTGCATGCGCAGGAGCATCACCGCGTCGACCTCGGAGATGACGTCGTCGAGGTCGTGGCTCACCCGCACCGGCCAGCCCTCGAGCGACTCCGGGAGGAGGGTGGGCGGTGCGACCAACGTGACGTCGGCGCCGAGGAGGTGGAGCGCCTTCACGTCGCTGCGGGCGACGCGTGAGTGGCGGACGTCGCCGACGATCGCGACGCGCAGACCGTGCAGCTCACGGTGGCGGCGGAGCGTCAGCGCGTCGAGCAGCGCTTGGGTGGGATGGGCGTGGCGCCCGTCACCGGCGTTGATCACCGATGCGTCGATCCAGTGCGCGATGCGGTGGGGCGCACCGGCGGCGGGGTGGCGCACGACGACGGCGTCGATGCCCATGGCCTCGATCGTCTGCACCGTGTCGAGCAGGCTCTCGCCCTTCTTCACCGACGACTGCGACACCGTGAACGTCATCACGTCGCACGACAGGCGCTTGGCGGCGGTCTCGAAGCTGAGGCGGGTGCGGGTCGAGTCCTCGTAGAAGAGGGAGGCCACCACCTTGCCGCGGAGCGCGGGGACCTTGGGGATCTCGCGCTGGTTCACCGCGACGAACTGCTCCGACAGGTCGAGCAGCTCGGTGAGGCCCTCGACGTCGAGGTCGTCGATCGACAGCAGGTGCTTCACCCGACCTCCTCTCCTGCGTCGTCGGTCTCCTGGCGAAGCTCGACGGAGTCGGGCCCTCCGTCCACTTCGTGCAAGCGAACTCGGACGTCCTCGCCGATGCGGGTGGGGAGGTTCTTCCCGACGAAGTCGGGGCGGATGGGCAGCTCGCGGTGGCCGCGGTCGATCAGCACCGCAAGCTGGATGGCCCGGGGACGCCCGAGCTCGGTCAGGGCGTCCATGGCCGCGCGCACGGTCCGGCCGGTGTAGAGGACGTCGTCGACCAGCACCACGACACGACCGGTGATGTCGACCGGGACCTCGGTGGGTCCCGACGGCGTCACCGCCCGGAGGCCGATGTCGTCGCGGTAGAAGGAGACGTCGAGCGCACCGACCGGCACGGCGAGGGCCTCGAAATCGGCGATGGCGGCGGCCAGGCGGCGGGCGAGGGCCAGACCCCGGGTGTACAGACCCACCAGCACCACGTCGTCGGCGCCACGGTTGCGCTCCACGATCTCGTGGGCGATGCGGATCTGCGCGCGGCGCAGGTCGCCGGCGTCGAGCACACTCACTCGGGTACCTCCCCGTGGGAGCCTCACAGGACTCCCTTCACGGTCGGGTTCAGGTTAGTTGATCCGCGACTCCGATCGTTGCGAACCGGTGCCCGCTAGGTTCGAACCATGAAGATCTTCCTCGCCGGCGCGACCGGCGTGCTCGGTGTGCGACTCGTCCCGCTCCTGGTCGACGCCGGGCACGAGGTCGTCGGCATGACCCGCAGCGAGGCGAAGGTCGACGCGCTCACTGCGCTCGGCGCGACCCCGGTCGTGTGCGACGTGTACGACGTCGCCAGGCTCGAGCGGTCCGTGGTCGACGCCGCCCCCGACCTCGTCATGCACCAGCTCACCGACCTCCCCGACGACGCCGACCAGATCCCCGAGCTCGGCCGGCGCAACACCCGGATCCGCACCGAGGGCACCGACAACCTCCTCGCCGCGATGCACGCCGCCGGCACCCGCCGGATCCTGGCGCAGAGCATCGCCTGGAGACCCAACCCGGCGGCGGCGGCCGCGTCCGACCACCTCGAGGCCGCGGTGCTCGCGCTCGACGGGGTCGTGCTGCGCTACGGCCAGCTCTACGGTCCCGACACCTACTTCCCCGACCCCGACGACCTCCCCGACGATCCGCGGGTCGCCGTCGACCGCGCCGCGACGCTCACGGTCGAGCACCTCGACGCACCTTCCGGCGTCTACACGGTCGTCGACTGATCACGGAGGGCTCCGCGCCGCGCGGGGCGGAGCGTGCCCGGCCCGCCGTTCGCGACCGGTCGACCTTCGTCATCGCGATCCGCGCGTCGTTCACAGCAGCTCTTCCACCAGGTCGCCCTGCACCCAGGTGAGCCACTGGTACAGCGCGTACGGCCCCGCGTCGGGATCGCCGGGATCGAGGGCGCGCTCCTCCTCGGTCACGCCGAGGCGCGTGCCCAGCACCAGCCGCGTGTCGTTGAGCACACCGAGCCACGCCTGCACCTCGTCGGGCGTGAGGTCGATCTGCCACCACTCACCGACGAGCACGGCGCGGCCGAGAGTGACCGTGATCAGCTGCAGCGCGTCGAGGCGCTCGCGCAGCAGCGACGGGCCGACGAGCGCCTGCCACTCGGCTTCCTCGCTCTCGGCGGTCGGGTCGAGATACGCGCGCGGGAAGAGCCGTGCGCGTGCGGGATCCTCCTCGTCACCCTCGAACACGTCGCGAAGCTGCTCCGGGAGCGAACGGAGCAACCCGAGCTCCTCTTCGGCCAGCGACACGGTGAGCGCGCCGTCGCGACCCGCGCGGAAACGCTTCCAGCGCGCCATCTACGACGGGTGTTCCATCGTCGCCCAGAGACCGTGCGCGTGGAGGCGGGCGACGTCGGCCTCGCACTTCTCGATCGGGCCGTCGGACACCACCGCCTTGCCCTCTTCGTGCACCTGGCGCATGAGCCGGGTCGCCTTCTTGCGCGAGTAGCCGAACAGCTTCTGGAACACGTACACGACGTACGACATCAAATTCACCGGGTCGTTCCACACGATCACGATCCACGGCTTGTCGGTGAGCGTGAGCTCCTCGATCGCCGGCTCCTGGACCTCGACCGGCATGGTCACGACCCGGGCACCCCCGGCGCGTCCGGCGCGTCCGGCCCGTGCGGCACCTCGACCGAGCCGGTCGGTCGCAGCTCCTCGGCGATGCGGCTCAACAGGCCGTTCACGAAGCGGCCCGAGTCCTTGGTGGAGTACTGCTTGGCCAGCTCGACCGCCTCGCTGATCACGACCGCGCTCGGCACGTCACGCTCCCAGCCGAGCTCGTAGGCGCCGAGGCGCAGCACGGCGCGGTCGACCGCGGGCATGCGCTCGAGCGCCCAGTGCTCGGAGAACTTGCGGAGGAGCGCGTCGACGTCGGCGCTGTGGTCCTCGACGCCGCGCACGAGCTGCACCGCGTACTCGTCGGGCGGTGCCGGCTGCTGCTCGATGAGCGCGTCGACGGCCAGGTCGCGCACCTCGAGCTCGTAGCACAGGCCCAGGGCCCGCTCCCGAGCTTCGCGGCGGCTTCCCGTGACGGCCATCTCGTTCGGCGCCGGCGCTCAGGCTCGCGCCAGGTATTCCCCGGTGCGGGTGTCGACCTTGATCTTCTCGCCCGGCTCGACGAACAGCGGCACCTGGACCACGAGCCCGGTCTCGAGCGTCGCCGGCTTGCGCGCGCCCGACACCCGGTCGCCCTGCACCCCGGGCTCGGTCTGCGCCACCGCGAGCTCGACCGCGGCGGGGAGCTCGGCGGCGACGACCGCGCCGTCGTACATGTGCAGGACGGCGGTGTCGCCCTCCTTGAGGAAGTCGACCGTGCTGCCGAGGTCGCCGGTGGCCACGTTGAGCTGGTCGTACGACTCGCTGTCCATGAACACGAGTGAGTCGCCCTCGCGGTAGAGGTACTGCATCTCGCGCTTGTCGATCACCGCGAGCGGCACCTTCTCGTCGGCGCGGAAGGTGCGTTCGAGCACCGCGCCGCCGGAGACCTTCTTGAGCTTGGTGCGCACGAACGCGCCGCCCTTGCCCGGCTTCACGTGCTGGAACTCGACGACGGTGACGAGGCCCTCCGAGGGCAGGTTCAACGCCATGCCGTTCTTCAGGTCGTTGGTGGAGATGCTCAACGAAGCGCCCTCGGTACGTTCAGATGATCAGGTGCTTGGGGAAGGCGGTGAGGGGATCGGCGCCGTCGGGGGTGACGACCACCGTGTCCTCGATGCGCACGCCGCCCACGCCAGGGAGATACACACCGGGCTCGACCGTGACGACCGAACCGGCTTCCAAGGTATCACGGGCACTCGCGGCCACTCGGGGCTCCTCGTGGATCTCGAGACCCACGCCGTGACCGGTGCCGTGCACGAACGAGTCGGCCCAACCGGCGGCGGCGATGACCTCGCGACAGGCGCGATCGACCTCCGCGCAGTCGGCACCGGCGCGCACCGCGACGCGTCCGGCCCATTGGCTCTCGCGCACGACGTCCCACACGCGCGTGGCCTCGGCGCCGGGATCACCGACGCTGACGGTGCGGGTCATGTCGGAGCAGTAGCCGTCGACGACGCACCCGAAGTCGATGACGACGAGCTCGCCGGCTTCGACCGGTCGCCCGCTCGGGCGCGCGTGAGGTTTCGCGGCATTCGGGCCCGACGCGACGATCGGGTCGAAGCTGTTGCCGCTGGCGCCGCGGCGGCGCATCTCGACCTCGAGCTCCAGCGCGAAGTCGCGCTCGGTGGGTCGTTCCGCCAGGCGCGGCAGGAGCGCGCCCAGCGCGTCGTCGGCGATGGAGCACGCGGCGTGGATGCGCGCCACCTCGGCCGGTTCCTTGACCCGCCGGAGCCGCTCCACCAGGCCGCCGGTCGGCACCACCTCGTG
>DASUAS010000022.1:0-2266 GCA_035763625.1 Acidimicrobiia bacterium | reverse complement strand
GCGCTGCGTGTCCATGAGGTCGATGACGGGATGGGGCGTGTGCGGGTCGAACTCGCTCGAGTTGGCTCCGGCCAGGCCGCACGCGTCGCGCGCGAACTCGATCACCGCGCACTGCATGCCGAGGCACAGGCCCAGGTAGGGCACGCCGTGCTCGCGGGCGAAGCCGGCGGCGGCGATCTTGCCCTCGATGCCGCGGAAGCCGAAGCCACCGGGGATCACGATGCCGTCGAGGTCACCGAGACGTCCCTCGGCCAGGAGCCCCTCGGCGTCGTCGGATGCGATCCAGTCGATGTCGACCTGGGCGCCGCACGCGTACCCGCCGTGCTTGAGCGCCTCGGCCACCGAGAGGTAGGCGTCGGGGAGGTTGACGTACTTGCCGACCAGGCCGATGCGGACGGGCTCGGTGGCGGCCTCGACCTGCTCGACCAGCGTGCGCCAGTCGGCGAGGTCGGGCTCGCGGTCGGCGAGGTGCAGGGTGGAGCAGATGTAGTCGTCGAGGCCCTCGGTGTGGAGCACGAGAGGGATCTCGTAGAGGGACGGCGCGTCGACGCAGGAGACGATGCCCGCCTCGGGCACGTCGCACAGCTGGGAGATCTTCTCCTTGAGCCGGGTGGGGATGGGCCGGTCGGAGCGGCACACGATCGCGTCGGGCTGGATGCCGCGGCTGCGCAGCTCGGTGACCGAGTGCTGCGTGGGCTTGGTCTTCTGCTCGCCCGACGGACCGATGAAGGGCACCAGCGTGACGTGCACGTAGAACACGTTGTCGCGTCCGACGTCCTTGCGGAACTGACGGATGGCCTCGAGGAACGGGAGGATCTCGATGTCGCCGACGGTGCCGCCGATCTCGGTGATGACGATGTCGACGTCCTCGTCGGCGGCGAGGGCGAGGATGCGGTCCTTGATCTCGTCGGTGATGTGCGGGATGACCTGGACCGTCTCGCCGAGGTACGCGCCGCGCCGCTCCTTGGCCAGCACCGACTGGTAGATGGAGCCGGTGGTCGCGTTCGAGTTGCGCGTGAGCGGCACGTCGACGAAGCGCTCGTAGTGACCGAGGTCGAGGTCGGTCTCGCCGCCGTCGTCGGTGACGAACACCTCGCCGTGCTGGAAGGGGTTCATCGTGCCGGGGTCGACGTTGATGTAGGGGTCGAGCTTCTGCATCGTGACCCGGAGGCCACGGGACTTCAGGAGGCGGCCGAGCGAGGAAGCGGTGAGACCCTTCCCGAGGCTGGAGGCCACACCACCGGTCACGAAGATGTGCTTCGCCAAGGGGGTTCTCTTTCCGTCCGACGCGCGAAATCCGACGGAAGGCGAAGGTACCAGACGACCTCCGAAAAGCCGCGCACCGGTCGCGGCCTCGATCGGGCTGCATCGTTCGATACCGTGCGCGGATGACCCGGGTGGAGACCTCGTATCCACCCCCGGTCGGGCGAGTGGCACTGCGCAACTGGCACACCGACGCCCTGATCCTCGCGCTCGCGACCGTCGTCATCCGTCTCCCGGCGTTCTTCGCCTCCAAGTCGCTGGTCTTCGACGACGGCGTGTTCGCGTCGTCGGCCCGGGCGATGCGCAACGGCCAGGTCCCCTTCCGCGACATCTTCTCGAGCCAGGGCCCGGTGTTCCTGCCGCTGCTCTGGGTCGCCGACCTCGTCGGGCTGCGCACGATGGACGCGCCCCGACTGCTCAGCGTCGCCGCCGGCGTGCTGCTGGCGATCGCGGTCTACGCGTGCGCCCGCCACGTGACGACGCGCGCCAACGCGCTGCTCGCCGCCGGGTTGGTGACCACCAGCGGCTCGATCCTCTGGGTCACGGTGCCGGTGAACGCCGACGGGCCGTCGCTCGCGCTGTCGGTGCTCGCGGTCGCATTGGCGTTGCGCTACCGCGACGATCCCCGACTGCGCACCGCGGTCTGGATGGGCCTCGCCGCGGGCGGCGCGATCTCGATCAAGGCGCTGTCGGTGCCGGCGGTGGTGATCGCGGGCCTGATCGTGCTGCTGGCGCAGTGGCCCCGTCGGACCGGCGTCCGCGACGCCGCGATCGCGGCCGCGATCGCGATCGCCGTCTACGTGGTGACCGCGCTGCCGTTCGGGATCTCCGACGTGTGGCAGCAGTCGTACTCGTACCACCAGGACTCGCGTCGCGTGAACACCCACACCGGCGCGCTGCAGAAGGTGCTCGACACGCTCTGGGACCGCGACAAGCTGGTGCTGGTCGCGCTGGCCCTCGCGCTGATCACGTTCGTCGTGCGCTTCGTCGTCCGTCGTCGAGC
>DASUAS010000021.1:0-2472 GCA_035763625.1 Acidimicrobiia bacterium | reverse complement strand
GATCGGTCACCTCGCGCACCTCGAGTGCTGCACCGTGCACGACGGCGCGCTCATCGGCACCGGTTCGATCGTGCTCCACCGCGCGGTGATCGAGACCGGCGCGCTCGTGGGCGCGGGTGCGGTCGTGCCCAACGGGATGGTCGTGCCCGGGCGTGCGATGGCGCTCGGTGTCCCGGCCAAGATCCGCCCCGACTCGGTCGACGTCGACGACACGCTCCGCAACGCGGGCGAGTACGTCCGCAACGGCGAGCGCTTTCGCCGCGACCTCCGTCGGATCGACTAACCCTTCACGTAGGCGAACTTCTCGGCCACCTTGCCGTCGCGCACGCGCAGCACGTCGACGCCGCGCAACGAGCTCGCGCTGCCGTCGCCGTTCGTCCACGTGTACACCCACTGCACGACGCAACGGTCTCCGGCGACGATCACGTCCTCACCGTCGAAGCGCGCGTCGGGCGACGCGGCGAAGAACTCCTCCCACGCGGCGCGCACCTGGTCCTGGCCTTCGTAACGTCGGCCGTCAGGTGGCGACGTGTTCTCGAACACGCAGTCGTCGGTCATCGCCGCCATCACTGCGTCGACGTCGTGACGGTTGAACGCCTCGTTGAAGCGCTCCACTGCTTCGGCGGTTCCTGACATCGGCGCCTCCTCGCGCTCGGTGCGTTCGGGGTCGTACAGATCGGGTTCGAAGAAGATGAGGCGTGCGATCGGCACCGAGGTTCGTACACGCGCTTCCACCGTGTCGATCGCGCGGGCGAGCGCCGGGATCGTGTCGCAGGTGAACTCGAGCTTGGCGGTGAGCAGCACGTCGTCGGGCCCGAGGTGCTGGGTGCGGAGGTGGATGATGCGCGACACCTCCGGCCCGCCGAGGATCGCGGTGCGCAACTGGTCCTCCACGTGCGGTGACACCGCCTCGCCGATCAACAGGCTCTTCATCTCGATCGCGAGCACCACCGCGATGACGCCGAGCAGGAGGCCGATGGCGATGCTGCCGAGCGCGTCCCAGCGCGCGTTGCCGGTGATCTCGGCCAGGCTGATGCCGACGAGCGCGAAGAGCAGACCGGCGATCGCGCCGGTGTCCTCGAGCAGCACGACCGGTAGCTCGGGGCTCTTGGTGGCGCGGATGAACGACCACCACGAGCGCTTCCCGCGCGACGGCGTGGCCTCTCGACGCGCGGTGCGCAACGACAACCCTTCGAGCACGATCGCGATGAACAGGACGCCGAACGCCCAGATCGGTGAATCGAGCGCCTCCGGAGTGATCAGCTTCTGGACGCCCTCGTAGAGCGCGAACATCGAGCCGAGCGTGAACAGCACCAGCGCGACGACGAACGCCCAGAAGTAGCGCTCGGTGCCGAAGCCGAACGGGTGCTCGATGGTGGGTGCCTTGCGAGCGCGCTTGCCGCCGAGGAACAACAAGCCCTGGTTGCCGGTGTCGGCGACCGAGTGGATCGACTCGGCGAGCATCGACGCCGAGCCGGTGATCACGAACGCGACGAACTTCGAGATCGCGATGCCGAGGTTGGCGAGGAACGCGGCGACGATCGCGCGCCGGGTGCCTTCAGAGGACATCCCGGACCGCCCACACGGCCTTGGTCGGGATGCGCACGATCTGGCCGTCGATGCCCCAGCACCGCAGGATCGACGAACCGCGCTCGTACCCGTCGAAGCAGCCCTGCAACTCGAGCTCCTCACCGTCGACGGACCAGTTGATCTTCACCACGCCGGTCGCGCCCTTGTTCACTCGCAGGTGTTCGTCCCATCCGTAGTGCAGCCGACCGTCGGGACCGCGCCGGGGCGGACGGCCGACGTGGACGCTGTGCTCCTCGTACGAGACCTCGAGCCGCGCCGCATGCTCCGGTCCGCAGAACTCGCCGACCGCGTCGAGCAGCACGCGAGCAAAGGTGCGACCGTGGTGCGGGAGGCCGGAGTCGATGCCGAGCGCCCAGTGCGTGAGCTCGTGCAGGACCACCGCCTTCGTGCGGTAGCGGCGCGGCAACGTGATGGTCGGACCGGTCTCCTCTTCGCGGTAGAACGCCTGCCGCGCGCCGTTGCCGGGTCGGAGCCGCGGCACCTGGCCGAGGTCGCGTTCGGGAAACCGCTCGTGCCACCAGAGCGTGCCGACGACGCGGTCGACGAAGCGGGCGCACGCCTCGAGCCCCGGCAGCGGGCTCGACGGCAGCGGTGTCTCCGCGAGGTACACGCGTCGACGCTGCGCGTCGCGAGGCCGGCGGCCGGCGGTCGATCCCATGGGGCGCCACGCTACGCTCGCCATGGTGCTTCCCCCGCGCTCCTACGGCCCTCGTTGCGGTCCGTGACCGAACCCGTCGTCGAGATCATCGGCCTGTCGAAGCGCTTCGGCGCGGGCGTCCTCGCGGTCGACGACCTGAGCTTCTCGGTCGAGCGCGGCCAGGTGTGCGGGCTGCTCGGTCCGAACGGCGCGGGCAAGACCACCTGCCTGCGGATGCTGCTCGG
>DASUAS010000020.1:0-2473 GCA_035763625.1 Acidimicrobiia bacterium | reverse complement strand
CGAACCCGCGGTGTTCCGCGAACACCTCGAGCAGGAGGTGATGGCGTTCTACGACGTCGTGCACCCGACGCTGCCGCACCTCCGCGCCACGCACGGGAGCGTCGTCGCGGTCACCAGCGCCGGCGCGCGCCGTCACCCGGTGCGTGACGCGCTCTCGGTGGGGCCCAAGGGCACGATCGAAGCGCTGGTGCGCGCGCTGGCGGTCGAGGAGGGTCGCTTCGGCGTGCGCGCCAACTGCGTGGGTCCCGGGATGCTCACCGACGGCATGGCCGTGCGGTTGCGGGAGGCCGGTGACCTCGACGACGCCGCGCTCGAGGCGGCCCGGGCCAACATCCCGCTGCGCACGTTCGGCACCGCGGTCGACCTGGCCGAGGCGGTGTGCTTCCTGGCGTCACCCCGCGCGGGGTACGTCACCGGTCAGTACCTCGACGTCGACGGCGGCTACGGCGTCTGACTTGCCACCGTCGCTCGCTTCCGCTCGCTCCGTCCCAGCGGCCGAGCACCGGCGAAGCCGGCCGCTCGCGCGGGCGTGCGGACCGCCCGTTCCGAACGTCAGTCGTCCTTGAGCGCGACCGCGTTGGGAGTGACGTTCATCTTCGGCTCGTACTCCGCCACCTCGACGTCACGCGCGCCGCGGTCGAACTTCTCGCGCAGCTCGCCCCGGCACGAGGTGCACAAGCCGTAGAAGCGCATCGGCTCCTCCCGGTGGCAGCGCATGCACTCCATGGTCTCGGGCGTGAGGTCGACGACTTCCACGGTCGGGCTCTCCGGTGCGGTCGGGGGCGGGCCGAGAGCTTGCCCCGCGGCGAGGCGGTGGTGGCGGACCCCGGCTCGGGGTTCCCTAGGGTGGGGACGTGCAGCGGGACCCGAGCCACGGCGACGGCGTCGAGGCGCTCGTCGGCGACTACCTCGCGGCCCGGGAGCCGCACGACCGCGACGTCCTGACCGCCGACGACGCCCGCGGCGCGGTCGCCGCCGTCCTCGCCCTCGGACGGTCCCGGCGTCCGGGGGAGCGGATCGTCCGGGTGGCCAACCCGACCCGGGAGGCCGACGGTTGGGAGTCACCCCACACCGTGGTCGACGTCGTCAGCGACGACGCGCCGTTCCTCGTCGACAGCGTCAGCACCGCGCTCGCGCGGCGCGGCTACGACCTCCACCTCGTCTTCCGCCCTCTGATCGACGTCCCCGAGGTGGGGTTGACGTCGCACCTGCACCTCGAGGTCGACCGCGAGTCCGACGTGGCGGTCCTCGGGGCCCTGCGCGTCGCGATCGAGAGCGTGGTCGACGACGTGTCCGCTGCCGTCGCCGACTGGGACGCGATGCGCGCCGCGGTCGGCGAGTTCTCCGCCGGGCTGCGCGCGTCACCGCCCGACGGGGTTGCGCCCGAGGAGACCGCCGAGGTCACGACGTACCTCGACTGGCTCGCCGCCGATCACTACACGTTCCTCGGCGCGGTGACGGTCGACCAGCATGGCGAGCTCGTCGCGGGTTCGGAGCTCGGCGTGGCGCGCCGGCGCCCGCTGTTCGAGCTCGACGACGTCGACCCCGCGCCCGTCGGTCTGTTGACGCTCACGCGCGCGCGGACGCGCTCGACCGTCCACCGCGACATCCCGCTCGATTCGGTGACCGTGCGGCGACTGCGCGCCGACGGCACCACGGCCGGCGAGCTCCGTCTCCTCGGGCTCTACACCGCCAACGTCTACAGCGACAGCGTCGAGTTCATCCCGGTGGTCCGCCACAAGGTGGCGCGGATCCTCGCCGAGTCGGGCTTCGCCCCCGGTGGCCACGACCACCGCACGCTCTCACACGTGCTCGCCACGTACCCGCGTGACGAGCTCTTCCGGCTCTCGACCGACGAGCTCGCGGTGCTGACGACGGCGATCGTCGGCATGGGGCTGCGGCGACGCGTGCGGCTCTTCGTGAGCCGAGACCAAGTCGGGTGCTTCGTGTCGTGCCTGGTCTACCTGCCACGCGATCGCTACACGACGTCGGTGCGGTTGCACGTCATCGACGCGCTGCGCCGTGCGTACGGAGGCGGCGACGCCGACTTCACCGTCCTCGTGACGGAGGAGGTGATGGCGCGCCTGCACATCGTGGTGGACACGGCCGCCGGGGTTCCCGACGTCGACGCCGTCGCACTCGAAGCCGAGATCGCGGCGCTGGTGCGCACCTGGGTCGACGACCTCCACGACGCGTTCGTCGACGCGCGGGGCGAAGAGGAGGGGATCGAGCTGCTCCGTGCGTGGCGCGACGCCTTCCCGTTGTCGTACCGCTCGGAGGTGCCGGCGGCGGTGGCCGTCACCGACGTGGACGTGCTCGCAGGGCTGCAACCGGACGGCGACCTCCAGGTCCGCCTGGAACCGCCGATGGCCGAAGCGGTGGCGCACGTCAAGCTCTACCGGGCCGGCCGCGCGCTGGTCCTCTCCGACGTGATGCCGCTGCTCGAGCACCTCGGTGTGACCGTCGTCGACGA
>DASUAS010000019.1:0-5178 GCA_035763625.1 Acidimicrobiia bacterium | reverse complement strand
GGGGCCGCTTGTAGCCCGCGAGGCGGGCACCGACCCAGTCGCCGAGGACGTCGGCGTCGGGAGGGTCGTCGCCGGTGGTGGCGACGACCGCGGCGACGACCTGGCCCCACTCGCCGTCGGGCACGCCGAGCACGACCGCGTCGGCGACGCCGGGGTGCTCCTTCAGCACCTCCTCGACCTCCTCGGGCCAGATCTTCTCGCCACCCGAGTTGATGCAGTTGGAGCCGCGGCCGAGCAGCGTGAGCGTGCCGTCGACGTCGAGGGTGGCCTGGTCGCCGGGGACGGCGTGGAGGCGACCATCGATCACCCGGAACGTCGCGGCGGTGCGGGCCGCGTCCTTGTAGTAGGCGGTCGCGCACGACGTGTGCACCGCGAGCACACCGACCTGGCCGGACCCGGGCTCGATCTGCTCGTCGCGGTCGGCCGCGACCAGCAACCGAGCGTTGGGGCCGATGCGGAAGCGCGCGGTCTCCCCCTCGCCGGCGGTGGTGGTGAGCGCGACCCCGAAGCCGACCGCCTCACTCGAGCCGAGGGAGTCGTACACGTGCATGGTGCCGCGTGACAGCAACGCGTCCTTGAGCGGTGCGCTCACCATCGCGCCCGAGTTGTGGATTCGCCGGAGCGACGAGAGGTCGTAGGGCTCGCCGCGCGCGTCGGCGTCGTCGAGCGCGCGCGCGATGCGCCGCATCAACACGTCACCCACGACCTCGAGCACGCTCGGCTGGTCGCGGACGATGGTGGTGCAGATCGTGTCGCCGTCAGTGCGGCCACGCTCCAGCAGCACGATGGTGCCGCCGACTGCGAACGCGGTGTTGGCCTGGTGCACCGCGGTGGCGTGCACGAGCGGCGTCGTGAGGAGTGAGACGAGGGGCGTGCCGCGTTCGCGCCATCGGCGCACGTCGGCGACCAGCTGGTCGAGCGAGCTCGAGTCGGGAGGCGTCTCGTCTTGCAGCGCGTACGCGGCGATCAGCCCGTAGCCGAGCAGCGTGCCCTGGTGCCAGAGCACACCCTTGGGCAGTCCGGTGGTGCCGCCCGTGTACCAGAGCAGGAGGTCGTCGCCGGAGCGTTCGATGCGGGGCGCGGGCTCGTGCTCACGGATCAGCGCCTCGTATCCGGAGTCACCGCCGTCGTCGTCGACCTCGATGGTGTGGCGCACGCCGGGCATGCGGTCGCGAGCGGCGTCGACCCGGTCGCGCAGCGAGCGGTGGTGGACGAGCACCTCCGCGTCGGCGTTGTCGACCAGCTGCACCAGCTCGTCGCCGAGGTAGCGGAAGTTGACGTTGGCCGGTACGGCGCGAAGCTTCGACAGCGCGAACAGCAGCTCCATGTACTCGGGGCAGTTGTGCAGGAACAGCGCCACCTTGGTGTCGTGGCCGACGCCCAACGCGGCCAGCGCGCTCGCCAGACGCGCGGCCCGGTCCTCGACCGCGCGGTAGTTGACGCGACGGTCGCCCTGCACGACGGCCGCCGCGTCGGGCACGGCATCGGCCACCCGCTCCCAGACGGTCGCGAAGCTCTCGTACACGCGGCGACTCTACGTGCTCCCGTTTCGGCGTTGCTGGTGTGCCGTGTTGGCACACGGGCAACGCCAGATCGTGTTACTACGCCGCGCCCATGCCGAGGAGGCGTTCGCGGGAGACGGCCTTCGAGGCGCGCCACAAGGCGAAGATCGCGCCGAGCCACGCGAGCCCGCCGATGAAGAACGCCACCCCCGACCCACGGAACAGCGTGTTGCTCGACACGCCGTAGGCGATCACGATCAGCGGCAGCGTGGCCAGCGCCGACGCCTGCTGCGCGGCGGCCGCGCTCGACACCCGCGCCGAGATCGCGAGGATCACCGCCAGCGCCAGCGCGATGAACGGGGGCAGCACCCACAGCATGAGGATCCACCAGTTCGACGTCGGGAAGAACCAGCCACCGACCTTGGGGCCCACGATCAGGTTGACGACGAGCGAGTACAGGAGGAAGCCCATTCCCGCGGTGAAGTAGCCGGGGATGAGGCTGGCCATGAGCTTGCCGAGGTAGATCTGGCGTTCGGTGGCGGGGGAGTGCGAGAGGAACTCGCCGCTGCCGCGCTCGCGCTCGCCGACGATCGTGTGCGCGCCGACCGCCGACGAGACCGTCAGCGGCACGATGATGGCCAACGGCGCGAACAGGTAGACGGCCAAGGCGTACGACGCGCTCACCGGTCCCTTCTCGCCGTGCACGTGCGCCTGCAGATCCTTGGGCAGGCTGCCGACGACGTCGCTGAGCTTCTTGGCCAGGTTGGCGTCCTTCACCGAGCCGAGGATCAGCAGCAGGAAGGTCGGGATGATCACGAAGAACAGCAGCGCGACGATCATCAGCGGCATCCAGAAGTCGCGCGCCTGCAGCAGTTGACGCAGGTCGGTGCGCGCGATCACCCACGACGGGCGAGGCTGGCGGCGGGCGGTGCGACGGCTCACGTGTGCTCCCGACGGATCGCGAAGTAGAGCTGCTCGAGCGTCGGTGCCTGCGGCTCGACGCGCGTGAGGCGCGCGCCCGAGGCGACGAGCGCGTCGACGAGGTCGGGCACGTCGGTCTCGTGCTCGAGCTCGACGGTGGCGACGCCGTTGCGGTGGTACCCGCGCACGAACGGGAGCGCCTGCGCGGCGTCGAGCGACGACGGGTCATCGGCGTCGATCACGACGCGCGCAGCGGGCCAGAACTGGCGGGTGAGCTCCCGCGGCGAACCGGAGATCATGGCCTTCCCGTGGTCCATGACGACGACCTGGTCGGCGAGCCCCTCGGCTTCGAGCAGCAGGTGCGTGCACATGAGGACGGTCTTGCCGCCCTCGGCCATCTCGTCGATGAGCCCGAGCACCGCCCGGGCCGACTCGGGGTCGAGGCCGGCTGTCGGTTCGTCGAGCAGCAGCAGGTCGGGTTCGTGGAGGACGGCACGCGCCAGCGCGAGCCGCGCGCGCATGCCGGTCGAGTACCCGCCCACCTTCTGGTCGAGCGCGTCGGCGATGCCGAAGCGGTGCGCGGCCTCGGCGATGCGCTCGTCGACCAGCTCGGGTTCGACCTGGAACAGCGCGGCGGCGTAGGCCAGGTTGTCGGTGCCCGACAGCCGGTCGTACAGCGCGGGCCGGGCGGGCACGACACCGCAGCGGCGCCGCACCTCGGTGCCCTCGTCGTCGTCGGCCGGGTCGAGGCCGAGCGTGCGCACCGCACCGGCGTGGCCGTGGAGCGCGCCGGTGACGAGGCGCACCACGGTCGTCTTGCCCGCCCCGTTGGGTCCGAGCAGCACGGTGACGGTGCCGCGGGGGACCTCGAAGGTCAGGTCGTCGACCGCGACGACGTCACCGAAGCTGCGACGGACGCCCGCGAGCGCGACAGCAGGGCCGGAGTCCGGAGCCATGGACCGTGTTTCGGCGCGGGAAGCCGACGGGTGAAGGGGTAACCTCATCCCTCCGCCGTGTGTCACACGCGGTCGTGGCGGCGTAGCCGAGTGGCCCAGGCAGAGGTCTGCAAAACCTTTTACGCGGGTTCGATTCCCGCCGCCGCCTCCAACCCCGATCCCGCGATCGGGCACCTCGTTCGACGCCGTGGGCGTCCCGGGCCACGATGAGCTGTTCAGTGTGCCTCTGACCCGCACTCGAGGTGCACGACTGCAGGTGGCGCCGAGCTCTCATGGCGCTCGGTGCCGCTGAGGGGCTGCCGCCGAACACGCTCGTGCTCGCCCGGCGTCCAGGAACGCCGGCCGCAAGGCGCGTCATAACTTGAGCGCCTGTGATCAGCGCTTCCTTCGCGCCTTCGCGGCGTGTCGTCGTGGTGGTGCTCGGGCTGATCGTGCTCGTCACGGCCTGCGGATCCAACGCCGACGTCGCGAGCGTGTCCCTGGCGACGCTCACGTCCCACCAGGAGCATTTCGACGGCTCCATCGTCCGAACCCAGGGACATCTCCGAGCGTTCGTCGATCCTGACGGCACGCGATACGTCGTCGTGGAAGATGCCCATGCCAACCGTGTCCTGGTCGAGCCGCGGTCGGCGGCCCAACGCTTTCTCCCTTCACGGGTGACCCTCGTCGGCTGCTTCACCGCGAGTCCGACGTCGGATCGCACCTTGCGCGCGTCGAGCATCGTGCGTGCCGACCGCGGACAACCCCACCGCTTGCGCATTCGCACGCGCAGCGATTGTCGACCGGCCGGTCGACAACCCGCCGCTTGATTCTGCGTCGAGGCCGAAGGGTCGCGGTGCGATCTGAAGGACGACGTCATCGCTCACCGAGGCTGCTCCCGAGGTGGTGGCCGCGGGAACAGCATGCACTCGGCGCTCGTCGCCGGCGACGTCCTCGAGGACATGACGCTTCGAACCAGGCATCTACCCGTAGTGCTTGAAGTGCGGCCACAGCTGGTGCCAGGGCACGATCGGATCCCGACACACCGAGATCGGCTCACCGTCCTCGTCGTTGTGGACACCGTCCGAGTTGTGCACGCGCGCGACGCGTCGGCAGGTGGCGAAGCGCGACGCGAGCTCGTTCGGGTCGTACCCGACGGTGACGACAGTGGTCGCGGAGTCGGGAGGAGGTCCCCACGACCAGAACGAGTTGTGGCCGCTGTACGCACGAGCTGGCCCCCCGCTCGCGAAGCGGAGGAGCGCACCCGCTTCGCCGTAGTTCGCGGTCAGGACCACCGCGTGTCGACGCTCGTCGTCGGGGAGCGACCGCCACGCCTCGCCCACCTGACGGACGAGGTCGTGCCAACCGATCTCCTCGCCGAGGTTGTAGTTGACCTTGTTGAGATCGGCGGCGGCCACCGCGGATCGGGGCAGCACGGGGAGACCCACGGGGAGGAAGAGCAGCGCGTTGAAGATCACGATGCCGGCCGCGACGCGGCGCGACCGCCAGAGCCGCGCGCGCCGCTGCTGGACACGGCGGAAGAACCCGCGGCGACCGTCGACCACCCCTTCGGTCACGATGGCGCCCGCGGCGAAGAGCGCGGGGTAGAAGCCGAAGAGGTAGTAGAAGCGATCCGGGATGTAGACCCACACGAAGACGGCGCCGACCGCGGCCGCGACCGCGAAGGCCCGGTAGGTCCGCAAGGAGCGATCGCTCCAGAGCGCCCACGCACCGGCCAGCCACACGGGGGCGAGCAACGCGCCCGCGGCGAGGAGCGTGATGAAGGGGAACTTGATCGCGGCACCGAGTCCCGAGTGCTC
>DASUAS010000018.1:0-11489 GCA_035763625.1 Acidimicrobiia bacterium | reverse complement strand
GTGTGGGGCTGCGACCGGATCATCGGGCCCGACGAGCTCGAGGAGACGAGTCCCGACCTGGACCTCGCGAACGAGCCCGCGGGCGCGCGGTGAACGCCGAGAACATCGTCGGTCTGGCTCTCGCGGTGCTGCTCGCGGTGTATCTGGTCGCCGCGCTCCTGTTCCCCGAGCGGTTCTGATGACGCTGGCGGGTTGGGGTCAGTTCCTCGCCCTTGTGCTGCTGCTGGCCCTGACCGCGCCGCCACTCGGGCGCTACATCGCGCACGTGTACGAGGGCGCACCGTCGCGTCTCGACCGCGTGTTCGGCCCGGTGGAGCGATGGGTCTACCGCATCTGCCGGATCGACCCGGAGCGTGAGCAGCGGTGGAACGTGTACGCGCTCTCGTTGCTCGCGTTCAGCGTGGTGGGTGTGCTGCTGCTCTACGTCATGCAACGGGTGCAGGGCAGCCTCGGGTTCAACCCCACCGACATGGCCAACGTCACGCCGGCGCTTTCGTTCAACACCGCAGTCAGCTTCGTGACCAACACCAACTGGCAGAGCTACGCCGGCGAGACGACGCTCAGCCACTTCAGCCAGATGGTCGGCCTCACCGTCCAGAACTTCGTGTCGGCTGCGGTCGGCATGGCGGTGATGGTGGCGCTGATCCGCGGGCTCGCCCGCGCCGGCAAGCGCACCCTCGGGAACTTCTGGGTCGACCTCGTGCGCACGTGCCTGCGCATCCTGCTGCCGATCGCGTTCGTGTTCGCGATCGTGCTCATCGCCACCGGCGTGATCCAGAACCTCCACGGCTTCACCGACGTGCACACGGTCGCCGGAGCCACGCAGAAGATCCCAGGTGGGCCGGTCGCCAGCCAGGAGTCGATCAAGCTGCTCGGCACGAACGGTGGCGGGTTCTTCAACGTGAACTCCGCCCACCCCTTCGAGAACCCCACCAAGCTCAGCGACTTCCTCGAGATCTACTCCATCGCGCTGATCCCCTTCGCGCTGGCGTTCACCTTCGGCCGCATGGTCAAGGACAAGCGCCAGGGGTACGCGGTGGTCGCGGTCATGGCGGTGCTCTGGTTCGGCGCCGCCGTCACCCTCCAGTACCTCGAGACGGGTGGGAACTCGGCGCTGAACGGTCGCGGTGTCACCCAGGCGGTGACCGCCACGTCACCCGGCGGCAACCTCGAAGGAAAGGACCTGCGCAACGGTGCCGCCGCGTCCGCGCTCTGGGGATCGACGACGACAGGCACGTCGAACGGGTCGGTCAACTCGATGCACGACAGCTTCACCGCGTCGGGCGGACTCGTCGCGATGGTGAACATGAAGCTCGGCGAGATGAGCCCGGGAGGTGTCGGGGTCGGGCTCAACGGCCTGCTGGTCATGGCGATCCTCGCCGTGTTCATCGCCGGGTTGATGGTCGGCCGGACACCGGAGTACCTGGGCAAGAAGATCCAAGCCGCGGACGTGAAGCTGGTCGCGATCTACATCCTCGTGATGCCGCTGATCGTCCTCGGGTTCACGGCCGGATCGGTGTTCGTGGGCTCGGTGAAGCACACCTCGATCTTCAACCCCGGAGCCCACGGCTTCAGCGAGCTGCTCTACGCCTTCACGTCGGCCGGGAACAACAACGGCTCCGCGTTCGCCGGACTCACCGCCAACACCGCCTGGCTGAACAGCACCCTCGGCATCGCGATGCTGTTCGGGCGCTTCTTCCTCATCATTCCGACACTGGCGCTCGCCGGTTCGCTCGTCCGCAAGCAGCGGGTGCCACCGTCGGCCGGCACGTTCCCGACGCACACGCCGCTCTTCGTCGTCCTCGTGATCGGCGTGATCCTCGTGGTCGGTGCCCTGACCTTCCTGCCCGCCCTCGCGCTCGGCCCCATCGTCGAGCAGCTCAAGATCCTCCACTGAGGCTGGTCGCACGATGACTGACGAGACGCGCAAGCTGGTCGAGCCCGAGATCCTGCAGCGGGCGGTCGTCGACAGCCTGGTGAAGCTCAACCCGCGCACCTTGATGAAGAACCCCGTGATGTTCGTCGTGGGCGTCGGCTCCGTGCTCACCACGATCCTGTTCTTCAAGGACCTGAGCTCGTCGTCGACCGACGAGAACGTCTTCGCCGGCCTGGTCGCGTTGTTCCTCTGGTTCACCGTGCTGTTCGCCAACTTCGCCGAAGCGGTGGCGGAGGGTCGCGGCAAGGCGCAGGCCGACACGCTGCGCAAGACCCGGTCGGAGACCGTGGCGCACCGGCGGCTGCCCGGTGGAAGGGGCGTCGAGGAGGTCCCGAGCACCGGGCTCGATCTCGGCGACGAGTGCGTGGTGGCGGCGGGCGAGGTGATCCCGAGCGATGGCGAGGTGATCGAGGGCATCGCCAGCGTCGACGAGTCGGCCATCACCGGCGAGTCGGCGCCGGTCATCCGGGAGTCGGGTGGCGACCGCTCGGCGGTGACCGGCGGCACGCGCGTGCTGTCGGACCGGATCGTCGTCCGCATCACCGCGCGCGCGGGCGAGACCTTCATCGACCGGATGATCGCCCTCGTCGAAGGCTCGGAGCGCAAGAAGACGCCCAACGAGATCGCGCTCAACATCCTCCTCGCCGGGCTCACCATCATCTTCCTGCTCGCCACCGTCACCCTCCAACCATTCGCGATCTACGCGCACGCGGAGCAGAGCGTCGTGGTGCTCGTGGCCCTGCTGGTGTGCCTGATCCCGACGACCATCGGCGGACTGCTGTCCGCCATCGGCATCGCGGGCATGGACCGGCTCGTGCGCCGGAACGTCCTGGCGATGAGCGGGCGCGCGGTCGAGGCCGCCGGCGACTGCGCCACCTTGCTCCTCGACAAGACCGGCACCATCACCTTCGGCAACCGCCAGGCCGATGCCTTCATCCCGGTCGACGGCGTGAGCGAAGCCGATCTCGCCGACGCCGCGCAGCTCTCCAGCCTCGCCGACGAGACCCCGGAAGGCCGGTCGATCGTCGTGTTGGCCAAGGACCGCTACGGGCTCCGCGAGCGCGAGCTGGTCGGTGCGGAGCTGATCGCGTTCACCGCCCAGACCCGCATGAGCGGCGTCGACATCCAAGGCCGTGCGGTGCGCAAGGGCGCGGCCGATTCGGTGCGACGGTGGGTGGAGGAGCAGGGCGGCACCATCTCGGCCGAGCTCGGGCGAGCCGTCGACTCCATCTCGGCGCAGGGCGGCACCCCGCTCGTCGTCGCCGAGTCCAGCGTGCCCGGGGGACCCTCCCTCCGGCCCCCGCGCGCGCTGGGTGTGATCTACCTGAAGGACATCGTGAAGCCCGGCATCGCCGAGCGCTTTGCCGACCTGCGCCGCATGGGCATCCGCACGGTGATGATCACCGGTGACAACCCCCGAACCGCGGCGGTGATCGCGAAGGAAGCCGGGGTCGACGACTTCCTGGCCGAGGCAACTCCCGAGGACAAGATGGAGCTGATCAAGGCCGAGCAGCGGGGCGGTCACCTCGTGGCCATGACCGGCGACGGGACCAACGACGCGCCCGCGCTCGCGCAAGCCGATGTCGGAGTCGCGATGAACACCGGGACCCAGGCCGCGAAGGAGGCGGGGAACATGGTCGACCTCGACTCCGATCCCACGAAGCTCATCGACATCGTGGAGATCGGCAAGCAGCTGCTGATCACGCGCGGCTCGCTCACGACGTTCTCGATCGCCAACGACGTCGCCAAGTACTTCGCCATCATCCCCGCGATGTTCGCCGGGTTCGCCAGTGTGAGCGTGCTGAACGACCTCAACGTGATGGACCTCCAGAGCCCGCGCTCGGCGATCCTCTCGGCGGTGATCTTCAACGCGCTGATCATCGTGATGCTCATCCCGCTGGCATTGCGCGGAGTCAAGTTCGTCCCGACCGGTGCGGCGCAGCTGTTGCGACGGAACCTCTTGATCTACGGCGCCGGCGGTGTGGTCGCGCCGTTCATCGGCATCAAGCTCATCGACGTCGTGCTCACGGCCTTGGGGGTGAGGTGATGCGTCGCCAACTCGTCCCGGCCGTCATCTCGATGGTGGTGTTCACGCTGCTCTTCGGTGTGGCGTTCCCCCTCGTGATCACCGGGATCGGCCAAGTCGCGTTCCACCACCAGGCCGAGGGCTCGATCGTCGAGCAGCACGGCACGAAGATCGGGTCGTCACTCATCGGCCAGGCGTTCACCGACGTCAAGGGCGCACCGCTGTCGCAGTACTTCCAGTCGCGTCCGTCGGCGGCGCTGGGTGCCGCGGGAGACACCGTGGCGGGCTATGACCCGACCGAGAGCAGCGGTTCCAACCTCGGTCCGTCGAACCCCGAGCTCCTGAAGTTGGTCGACCAGCGGGTGAAGGCCTACCGGAAGCTCAACGGGCTCGCGGACGACACGTTGGTGCCGGTCGACGCAGTCACCGCGTCCGCGTCGGGGCTCGACCCCGACATCTCGGTGGCGAACGCCCGCCTGCAGGCCGGGCGCGTCGCGCGGGAGCGCGGCATGCCGGTCGCGAAGGTGCGCGCGCTGATCGACGACCACACCCAGGGCCGCACGCTGGGCATCGTGGGTGAGCAGACCGTCGACGTGCTGGCGCTGAACCGGGCGCTCGATCGCGCCGCCCGGTGAGACCGTAGGCTCCGGTCATGGCCCGTGGCTCGCTGCGGATCTACCTCGGCGCCGCACCCGGCGTCGGCAAGACCTACGCGATGCTCAACGAAGGCACGCGCCGCGCCAGCCGCGGGACCGATGTCGTCGTCGCGTTCGTGGAGACCCACGGTCGGGCGAACACCGCGGCTCAGATCGGCGATCTCGAGCTCGTGCCGCGACGCGTGCTCTCGTACCGCGGCTCCGCGTTCGAGGAGATGGACGTCGACGCGGTGATCGAGCGGGCACCGATGGTCGCGCTGGTCGACGAGCTCGCCCACACGAACGTGCCGGGGTCCCGCAACGAGAAGCGCTGGCAGGACGTCGACGAGATCCTCGCAGCCGGCATCGACGTGATCTCGACGGTCAACGTGCAGCACCTCGAGTCGATGAACGACGTCGTGGAGCAGATCACCGGGATCAGTCAACGGGAGACCATCCCCGACGCGGTGGTGCGGGCGGCGGACCAGATCGAGATCGTCGACATGACGCCCCAGGCGCTGCGCCGCCGCATGGCCCACGGGAACGTCTACCCGGCGGAGAAGGTCGACGCGTCGCTCGCGAACTACTTCCGCGAGGGCAACCTCGGCGCCCTCCGGGAGCTGGCGCTGATGTGGGTGGCCGACCGGGTCGACGAGGCGCTCGAGGCGTACCGCGAGGCGCACGGCATCGCGCGGCCGTGGGAGACGCGGGAGCGAGTGGTGGTGGCGATCACCGGCGCTCCCGGAGGCGACGACGTGATCCGGCGTGCCGCGCGCATGTCGGGGCGCACGCGCGGCGAGCTCCTCGGCGTCCACGTGCGCGCGGCCGACGGCCTGCGCGGGACGCCAGGCGAGGCGCTGGATGGGCAGCGCGCGCTCCTCCAGCGGCTCGGTGGCGAGTACCACGAGCTCGCCAGCGCCGATCCCGCGGGGACGCTGGTGCAGTTCGCACGGTCCGAGAACGCGACCCAGATCGTGCTCGGCGCGAGCCGGCAGTCGCGGTGGACGCACCTGCTGCGGGGCTCGGTGATCACCAACGTCATCCGGGCCTCGGGCGACATCGACATCCACGTGATCTCTCCCGATCCCGCACGCCAGCACGGTGACGGGGAGCAGGCCGAGACGCCGCGCTCGCGGCCACGCGGCGCGTCCCTGTCGCCGCGGCGCCGCATCCTCGCGTGGACACTGGCGGTCGTCGCACCTCCATTGCTCACCGTCGTGCTCGCCAACGTGCGCGGATCGCTCACCCTGCCGAGCGATCTGCTCACCTTCCTCCTGGTCGTCGTGATCGTCGCGGCTCTGGGCGGGTTCGCGCCCGCGTTCGTCTGCGCGATCACCGGCTTCCTCCTCGCCAACTGGTACTTCACGCCGCCGTACTACGAGTTCACGATCGCCGAGGGCGAGAACCTGGTCGCGCTCGTGATCTTCCTGCTCGTCGCCGGCGTCGTCAGCCTGTTGGTGGCCACCGCGTCGCGTCGCACCGCCGATGCCGCGCGCGCACGCGCGGAGGCGGAGACGTTGGCGGCGATGAGCGGGACCCTGTCGGCGTCGGACGATCCGCTGCCGCAGCTGGTGGGGCAGCTCCAGGTGGCGTTCGATGCCGAGCACGTCGCGGTGCTGACCAGCGACGGTGATGACGAGTGGGACGTGGTGGCAGCGTCGGACGCTGACGCGCCGCTCCGGCCGGGCGATGGCGACGTGGTGATCCCGCTGCACGGCACCGAGGTGCTCGTCCTCACCGGTGACGAGCTCAGCGACGACGACCGTGAGATCCTGCGCGCGTTCGCGGGGCAGGTGGCGATCGCAGTGCAGCAGCGCGAGCTGCGGGCCGACGCCGAGCGCGCCGCCGGTCTCGAAGAGGCGAACGAGCTGCGCACCGCGCTGCTCGCGGCGGTCTCGCACGATCTGCGGACACCGCTGTCGTCGATCAAGGCCTCGGTCACCAGCCTGCTCCAGCGCGACGTCGACTTCACTCCTACCGCGACGCGCGAACTGCTCGAGACCATCGACGAGGGTTCCGATCGCCTCAACCACCTCGTCGGCAACCTCCTCGACATGAGCCGGCTCCAGACCGGCGCGGTCGAGCTCGTCATGCGCGACGTCGGCCTCGACGAGGTGCTGCCGCTGTCGATCGCGGGCTTGACCCACGCCGAGCGGGTCGACCTCGAGCTCGACGAGACCTTGCCGCGCGTCCAGGCCGACGCCGCGCTGCTCGAGCGCGCGGTCGCCAACGTGGTCGAGAACGCGCTCGCGTGGTCGCCGCCCGACGCCCACGTGCGGGTGGAGGCGGTCGCGGCGCAGGACCGGGTCGACCTCCACGTGGTCGATCGCGGACCCGGGATCCCGACGGCACGACGGGAGGACGTGTTCCGCCCGTTCCAACGACTCGGCGACCGGTCCAACGGCAGTGGCGTGGGCCTCGGGCTCGCGGTGGCCCGGGGATTCGTGGAGGCGATGGGTGGCCGCATCACTGTCGAGGACACGCCCGGGGGTGGGGTGACCATGGTGATCAGCCTGGAGTGCGGGCGACGATGACGCGCGTGCTCGTCGTCGACGACGAACCGCAGATCCTGCGCGCGCTGGGCATCAACCTCCGCGCTCGTGGCTACGACGTCGACCTCGCACCTGATGGCGAGCACGCGCTCGCCCTGGCCGCCAGCCACCATCCCGACGTCGTGATCCTCGACCTCGGCCTCCCCGGCATCGACGGCGTCGACGTGATCCGCGGCCTCCGCGGATGGAGCACGGTGCCGATCGTGGTGCTGTCCGTGCGCGAGGGTGAACCGGACAAGGTGTCGGCACTCGACGCCGGTGCGGACGACTACGTCACCAAGCCCTTCGGCATGGACGAGCTCATGGCCCGCCTGCGGGCCGCGCTGCGCCGCGCCGCGCCCGCCGCAGAGGAGCCGGTCGTCGTGACGCCCGACTTCACCATCGACCTGAGCGCCAAGCGCGTGCACCGCGACGATGGCGAGGTGCGCCTCACCCCGACCGAGTGGCACCTGGTCGAGGTGCTCGTGCGCAACCAGGGCAAGCTCGTGTCGCAGCGGCAGCTCCTCCAGGAGGTGTGGGGACCCGACTACCACGACGAGACCGCCTACCTGCGGGTGCACATGGCCAACGTGAGGCGCAAGCTCGAACCCGAGCCGGGTCGGCCCCGCTACTTCTTCACCGAGCCGGGCATGGGCTATCGCTTCGAATCGATCGCGACCACGTAGTCACCCCCGTCGACGAAGGGGTCCTGATCCCAGGTCGCGAACCGCTCGAGCGCGTCGAGTCCAGCGGCCCGCGCGGCGTCGTCGTACCCGGCCCGGGTGAGCCTTCCGGAGAGCTGGAAGCCCGCGATCACGAGGCCACCGGGTGCGAGGCGGGCGGCGACGTTGGCGAGGACGTCGCCTTCGGTCCCGGGCGCGACGAAGATCATCACGTTGCCGGCCAGCACGGCGGCGGCGAACGGTCCGGGCGCGGTGGCGGGAGGGAGCCGGGCCAGGTCGCCCTCGTGCCATTCGAGATCGGGCGCCTTGGCCCGGGCCCGTTCGAGCAGGGCGCGGTCGACGTCGATGCCGACGGTGGTGTAGCCGCGACGCGCCAACTCGATCGCCACCCGTCCGGTGCCACAGCCGGCGTCGAGGACGGCCCCCGCCGACGCGTCGACCCACGCCGCCACGAGGTCGGCTTCGCCGTGCACGTCGGCGCCCGACGCGGCCAGGTCGGTCCAGCGGCGGTCGTAGTCGACCGGCGCGAGTGGGACCCGCCGGATCCCGGGATCGGTGCCCTCCATGCGCGTAGTCCAGCACGGCCCGGTGTCGTCGGTCACACGGGAGCGGACGCGGGTCGAAATGCGTCAAGGATCGACTGTCTCGCGCCGTTGACCAGCCAGGACGCGGGGCCCGGGCTGAGGGCCGCCGCACGGGCCAGGGGGCCTCGGACCATGGTGCAGACGGTGTTCTCCTGTTCCGTCGCCCGGCACGCGGGTGACGTCGACGTCGAGGTGATCGGGGCGATGGACCGGTCCTCGGCGGGGCAGTTCCGCAACCAGCTCCTGACGCTGGCGAAGGAGCATCCGGCGTCGATCGCCATCCACATGGACGACCTCGCGCTCGTCGACTCGTCGTGCGTGGCCGTGCTGGTGGAGACGTGGCGCTTCGCCGAGGAGCACGGGATCACCCTCACGGTGAAGTCGTCGGCGGCATCGATCCGCCAGGTGTTCGACGTTGCGGAATCGGGTCGTCTCATCACTCTCCGCCACTGACAACCGGAACTTTCCTGCGCCTCGCGTCGACTCACCCCTCGACATCGACCACGAAGGGGTGGAGATCCGTGCAGAAGACCCGACGTGTCCAGCTGCTCGTGTCGACGGCGATCGTCGTCGGTGCGATGGCGCTCGCCGCGCTGCCCGCCGGTGCTCACGTGTCCGTCACGCCATCGAGCGCACCCAAGGGCGGGTTCCAGGTCCTGAGCTTCAACGTGCCCAACGAGGAGCAGGACGCCAACACGGTGAAGCTCGAGGTGCAGCTCCCCACGGCGAACCCGATACCGTCGGTGAGCGTGAAGCCGATGCCGGGATGGACCATCGACGTGCAGAAGACGACGCTGGCGAAGCCGGTGACCACCGACGACGGGCAGGTCACGCAGGCCGTGAGCACGATCACCTGGACCGCCACCGACTCAGGTCTCCTGCCGGGCCAGTTCGACCTCTTCACCATCTCGGCCGGCCCGTTGCCGACCAAGCCCAAGTCCCTCACCTTCAAGGCGATCCAGACCTACAGCAACGGCGACACGGTCAACTGGATCGAGGCCTCGGTCAAGGGCGCACCGGAGCCCGAGCACCCGGCGCCCGTGCTCCGCCTCACCAAGGCGAGCGCCACGCACTGACCTCGGCGGGGCCCGCGCGACCGGGCGAGTGCGGGCTCCGCCCGTGCTCGACCGCCAGGACGGAGCGAGCGGTGCGAGCGATCGGGGAGAAGGTGTGGTGAGATGCGCCGATGAGCGACCATCCGCTGCCCCTGTCCGGACTCCGCGTCGTCGACTGCACCGTCGAACGTGGAGAGCTGACCGCCCGTCTTCTCGGCGACCTCGGTGCCGACGTGGTGAAGGTCGAACCGCCGGGCGGGTCACCGGCACGGCAGCTGGCGCCGGTGCGCGAGGGCGTGTCGCTGGCGTTCGCGGTGCGCAACGCAGGCAAGCGCGGCGTCGTGCTCGACCTCACCGACGCGTCCGACGTCGAACGCTTCCACGATCTCCTCGCGCACGCCGACGTGCTCGTCACGTCGGGACCCGAGGTCGCGCCCGGCCTCGACGCACGCGATCTGACCACGCGTCACCCGCACCTCGTGGTCGGCGCCCTCACACCGTTCGGGCTCGACGGTCCGTACGCCGACTGGGCGGCCACCAGCGCGACCCTCGCGGCCACCGCCGGCATCGCGTTCAAGGCCGGCGTCCCCGAGCGCACACCGCTGTTCCCGCCCGGTCACCTGGTCGACGACGCCGCGTCGATCACCGGCGCGTTCGGGCTCCTCTGCGCGCTGTACCAGCGCGAGCAGACCGGCGCCGGTCAGTTCGTCGAGGTGTCGGCCAACGAGGCGATCGCACAGATCGCCGACTGGTCGCTGCCGAACTCGACCGCGCGCATCGAGGCCGGCTTCCCCGCCGGCGAGGTGCGCTCGGGCAACGGACCGATCTACCCGATCTTCGCGTGCAAGGGCGGCTACGTCCGGCTCATCATCCTGAGCGTGCGGCAGTGGCACGCGATGCGCGAGTGGTTGGGTGAGCCCGAGTACCTGCAGGATCCTGCCTTCGACGGCTTCGTCGCCCGTCGCGAGATCGCGGACACGGTGCTCAACCCGTTGTTCGAGTCGCACTTCGCGGAGATGAGCATGGAGGAGGTCTCGCAAGAGGCGCAGAAGCGGGGCATCGTGTGCACGCCCGCACTCACGCCCGCCGACATCATCACCAACGAGCACTTCCGCTCCCGCTCCACGCTGATCGAGTACGAGGTCGCACCGGGGACCACCGCGCCGATCCCGTCGGGCTTCTTCGAGGTCGACGGCGAGCGCGCCGGTCCCGCGACGCCGCCGCCGGCGGTCGGCGAGCACACCGACGCGGTGTTCGCCGACCTCGGCGAGGCACGCGGTGCCAACGCCGGCGCGCCGGTCGTCGGACGACGATTCCAGGGACGCCCGCTCGCCGGCGTGCGAGTCATGGACTTCGGCCACGGCGCGGTCGGGGTCGAGGTCGGTCGTCGGTTTGCCGAGTACGGCGCCGAGGTCATGAAGATCGAGTCGCGTACCTACACCGACTTCATGCGGCTCCAGCTCGGTGGTGAGACCAACCCGTCGTTCGCGTCGTCGAGTCGAAGCAAGCTGGGTTTCGGCGTGAACGCGAAGACGCCCGAGGGCGTCGCGATCATCCACGAGCTGGCCGCGAAGAGCGACGTGGTGGTCGAGAACAACTCGACCGGCACGATGGACAAGCTGGGCATCGGGTTCGACGCGCTGCAGACCGTCAACCCCGACATCGTGATGGTGTCGAGCCAGCTGATGGGCTCGCACGGTGCGTGGTCGTGGTGGCGCGGTTACGGCCCGAGCACGCAGCCCCCCGGCGGCCTGGTGCACCTCTGGAACTACGCCGACCAGGACGTGCCGGCTGGTTCCACGTCGATCTACCCCGACCACGTCGCCGGGTGCCTGGGCGCGGTGGCATCCCTCGCCGCGCTGATCGGACGTACGCGCGGCGTGCACCACGGCGTGCATTTGGAAGTCGCGCAGGTGGAAGCGGTCGTCAACATGCTCGGCGACCTCGTGGCGGCGGAAGGGGTGAGCGCGGGTTCCGTGCGGCCCATGGGCAACCGCAGCGAGGTGGGCGCGCCCTGGGGCCTCTACCGATGCGATGGC